>NJBG01000001.1:600000-900000 GCA_005222965.1 Candidatus Woesearchaeota archaeon B3_Woes | reverse complement strand
TAACAAGCTTGTTACTAGTATAGTAACTTATCTCTTTGGAGACAGTATCAATCAATGGGGGTTTTACAGCTAGAATCAGCACATCAGATTCCTTAGCAGCATAATTATTATCAGAACTCGTCTGGATTCCTTGGTACTTTTCACCTAATGATCTTAGTTTATCCTGGTTGCGACGCGTAGCGATAATGTTCCTATGTCCTTTGTTATAAAGTGCATCAATTACTTCTTGTCCAAGACAACCTGCTCCAATTATGCCTATAGTCTTAACAAGGAATACAACCATCGGTGTTCCCGAGAGTTTGTCCCCCTTTATATTCATTTTCTATTCGTTTTTCTAGTTCCATTTTGTTTACCTCCATTGATTTAAAGAATATTCAGTTCTAAAGAATAAATTCAGATATCAGAACAATGATGGCACTTACTGTGCCGGTGTTGGTGTAGGCTGTTCACTACAAAAAAGAAGTACAGAATCAAATGTTTTCTTGATAGTTTCTACCATAATAGATAGTAATGAATATATATTATATAAACATTCCTATAAATCAAATTGGGGTTTGTGTTTTGGATAAAGTTTATATAGTTGTTTTGTTGTTATATGTGTAATGCGAATAAAAAAAGAGGTTGATGTAGTGCTTATGGTAGTGTTTGTTCTATTGTTCTTTGGTTTTGGTTCTTATATTGGTTTAAAAGATATTAATGGGGAAAAGGTTGTGGATGTAGAAGCTATGTGGGGTAGTGGAAGAAACGCAAAAGAGATTATTGAGGAAATGCCTGCTCTAATAGAAGAACCAGAACAGGATTTTAGGATTATTGATATTAAAGATACTAAATATTCTCCTAGTGAATTGGATATTCCTGTTGGAACAACTGTTTTTTGGGTTAATAGTGATCCTAATAGGAATTATTTGGTTTATGAGAGATCTGCTAATAAAAGGTTTTATAGTTCTCGGATAGAGCCTTTTGAGAATTTTAGTTATACTTTTGATGAAAAAGGCACTTATTATTTTAATGATGGTGTTTTTACATACATGCATGGAGTTATTAGGGTTAGTTAGTTATAGCAAAATTTATATATAGATGTTATTTAATATAGGTTAAAGTATAGAGGTGGGGATATATATGAGTAGAATAATGCTTATTTTTACATTTTTAGTAATTTTTTCTAGTGTTGTTTATTCTCAGAATGAGACAGTTGTAGAACCCCCTTTTGAAGTTGAGTTAAGTGTTATAAAAGATAAAATTGATTTTTCAGAAAATGCTGAATTCAAGATAAAAATTACTAATCCTAGAAACTCTATTGAGGTCTTTACTATAAAACCAGCAGCACCATATGTGGAGTGGTTTATTAAGACAAGACCTGTTTCAGATTATAATGTAAAAGTATATCCTGAATCAATAAGAGAGGTTTTGCTTGTTGCAAAACCAATAGGTGTTGGAATTGGAAGGTATGCTCTAAGAATAAATATAAAGCATGAAGATAGTGGAGAGTTGTTTAAGAATGATATTATTGTAAATGTTGTTTCTTTGGGTAATATTCCTGCTGTTAGTATTAGCGGAAAGGTTCCTGAGAAGATTGATCCAAGAGAACCATTTGAAGTAACTGTTTGGCTCGAGAATAGAAATGCAAAAAATTTAGAGGAAATAACTGTTGAGCTTAAGAGCGATGCAATAAGGGAATCTACTATTAGTTCTTTAGGTCCTTTAGATTCTGGAAGTGATAAAAAAACACTGAAATTTAATGTTTTATTAGATAAAAGGACGCCACCTATTAAGGATAATCTAAGAATACATGTTATTGCAAAAGATGGTAAAAAGATTTATGAGCTTAAGAGTGCGCCATATGGGTATGAGGTATTAAAGTATGGTGGTGTTGTGGATAATCATAATCCTAGTTTTAGGGTTTTAGGTAAATATGACAGAGTAATGTTTGTGAATGATGGAAATACTAAGTTTGATGGTTTTGCTAAACTTGAAAGTCCTTTTTACAAGGCTTTATTTACAAGAACAAATCCAAAAGCAGAGTCTTTTGTTGAAGATGGAAAGAGGTATCTTGGGTGGAAAGTTAAATTAGATTCACAGGAAACCTATAATGTTGTTGTTAAAACTAATTATATTCCTTTGTTTATTGTTTTGGTTGTTCTTGGTGTGTTCTTTTTTTACTATTTTAAGTTTAGAAGTCCTGTAATTATAACAAAATCTGTTCAAAATATAGTTAAAACAGAAGGTGGAATAACTAATTTCAAGGTTATTCTGCATATCAAAAACAGATCTAAAAAACCTATTGATAATGTTTCTATAATTGATAGAATACCTGATATAGCTGATTTTGATAAAGAAGAAGGGGTTGGTACATTACAGCCTGAGAAAGTTGTTCATACTAAAAGAGGAATTATTGCTAAATGGGTTATTAATAACCTTGATAGAGAAGAAGAAACTGTTATTAAGTATGGTGTAAAATCAAGATTAAGTATTTTGGGTAAATTGCCTTTGCCTTCTACAATAGCTAAGTTTAAGGATGAGAAAGGAGAAGTGAAGAGAAGCTATTCAAATAAGGTTATTATTGGTTCTTGATTTTGCTTTTAGTTTATATTTATTGGGGGCTTAAAGATAATAATATGGGATTAGTAAACCCAAAACAATATACAAGAGTATTTGGCGGTCCAGGAATGCCTTATATTACTTCTTATATGTTTGCGTATCATTATAGAACCATTGATTTCTTAATAACGTGGAAAGACAATATGTGGACAGCATTTCTTAAAAAAGATATGCTTGAAAAAACTCTTAATGATGGTGTTGAGTTTTATTCTAATAAGAAAAAATTTCTTTTATTTCTAAATGAATATAAAAAACATTTTGATGAATCAATTCCATTTTTTGAAAAAATTACTAAAAAGAAGGTAATTAAAAAGAATGATGTTAAAACTTTTTTCAAGCATGCTGGTAAAACTCTTTCTCTTTATGTTAAATGTGAATTTTTTTATCTTGATATGGCCTTTAGAGTGGCTAAAAAAAATTCTGTTTTAAAGCGTAATTTAGATGATTTTAATAAATTAAAAAACCCAGGAAAAGAGCAGATTATTAGAGTATATTTTGATGCAAATTCTTATATTTATAAAGTTCTTAGGATATTAAGTAAACAGTTTTCAGTTGATTTTGAGGACTTAGTGGAGTATGATCCTGATGAGGTTATTGGTTTGTTTGATGGCAAATTTGTTGATAAACAAACTCTTAATAAAAGAAGGGATTTTTATATTTTAAAGGGTGGAAAAGGGAAAGTTATATTATTACAGAATGATATTTATAAGAATATTATTGATTTAATGGTTCCAAAAATAAAATCCAAAAAGGTTTTGAAAGGAACAATAGCGAATAAAGGAAAAGTTATAGGCAGAGTTAAGTTATTTAATCATGGTTATGAATTTTACAAAGTCAGAAAACTTACTCAGGAAATGAATAAAGGAGATATATTAGTTACTGAAACAACATCACCAGAGTTAATGGTTGCTTGCCAAAAAGCAGGGGCAATTGTAACAAATGAGGGCGGTTTATTATCTCATGCTGCAATTGTTTCAAGAGAATTGGGAATTCCTTGTATTGTAGGAGCTTTAGGTGTTACAAGTTCCTTAAAGAATGGAGATAGAGTAGAAGTAGATGCTGAAAAGGGAATTGTTAGGAAGATAAAATGATAGATCCAAAACAAGAACTATTAAAATGGGGGCCTATTGATGGAAGACCAATTTATGTTGATCCTTTCACAGATGCTTTTGTTAAATATCCTAAGTTTATAGGTGTTTCTTGGCCAGATATTTTTGGTTTTGTTAAACATGATAAGGTTGTTTTTATTGCAGACTATGAAAAGCTAAGAGATAGTGGAGAAAAACTATTTGTTAAACATGTTCTGGATGATAAAATTCTTAGAAAAGCTTTTGATGATTGGATGGTTAGTGTAGATAAGTTTAGAGAATTTGAAGCTAGGGTTAATAAAGGTCTTTCTGATTTAAGCTATAGTGAATTAAGAAATCTTTTTGTTGAATGGGAAAAAGGGCATCTTAATTTTTGGTTAACTGGAATTCTGCCTGAGCTAAGCAACTGGGGAGGAGAGAGATTATTAAAAAATAAGATATTAGATTTTGATAAGTTTAATTTTATTGAAATTTTTGAAGCTCTTAGTGCTCCTGAAAATCTTTCTTTTTTTCAGACTGAAGAATTAGCATTTATGAAGATAAAATTATCAGATAATAAAGAGAAATTAAAAGAACATCAGCAAAAATATTATTGGTTAAGAAATAGTTATGGTTTTACAAAGGTTTTGGATGTTAATTTCTTTAAGAAAGAGCTTGATAAAATTTCAAAGCAGGATGCTAAGAATAAAATTAATGAAATCAATAATTATGTTGATAAAATATTACAAAAGAAAAAAGCCATTATCAAAAAATATAATGTTAATGATGAAACTGTTCATATAGCAAAAAAGCTTGCTTATTGTGTCTGGTGGCAGGATTTTAGAAAGCAGTTTATCTTTATAGCTAATCATATTATAAGTTGTTTTATGAAAGAGATTTCTAAAAGGAAAAAGATTTCATTTAAAGAAATTTGTTATTATTGCGGTTATGAAATTATTGAATTGTTAGAAAATGATAAGAGGATAGATGCTAAATCACGTTATAAAGGTTTTATGATGTATTATAATGAAAATAAAAATGTAGATTATTTAGCTGGTAAAAAAGCAAATGATCTTGTTAAACCTTATCTTGAGGTTCATGTTGATAAAAATTTAAAAGAGTTTAAAGGGTTGGTTGTTAGTAAAGGTAAACAGAATGTTGTTAAAGGAAAGGTAAGAATTCTTCTTAGTCCTAAACATATTGATAGAATGGAGAAAGGTGAAATATTAGTTGCGCCAATGACTTCTCCTGATTATGTTATTGCTATGAGAAAGGCTTCAGCAATAATAACAGATGAAGGTGGTATGACTTCACATGCTGCTATTGTTTCTAGGGAATTAGGAATTCCTTGTATTGTTGGCACAAAAATTGCCACAAAAGCATTAAAGAATGGTGAATTAATAGAAGTAGACACTGATGAAGGAGTTGTTAGGAAAATAAAATGAGTTTAATTGAAGAGAATTTTGATAAGGGGTGGTATGAAGAACATGCAGAAGCTAGTCCTTTGCTTATATGTCTTGCTGCACATGCCATGGCAGATGGAATTACTTTTTTAAAAAACCAATATAAGTTTGTATTAAACTTTTACAAAAATGGGGAAACAAAGTGGTGCACTTTAGTTGAGGATCAGGATAGATTATTTGAAGAGATATTATCTGTTTATATGAATAATAAAGAAGAGTTTGATAGATGGTTTTCTGAATTTGAAAAGGAATCTGCTAAATATCAGCAAATGTTTAATGAATTAATGAAAATTGATCTAAAATCATTAACAGAAGAAGAATTATGGGATAAACACAATAGGATATGGCAACAGTTGATTAGATCAAGACGAATTTCTATGATGATGGACCCTATCATGTTTAGTTCAGAGAGGAGAATGATTAAAGAATTAGAAGATTATTGTAAAAAAGAAAAGATTAAAGATGTTTCTAAAATATATTCTACATTGACTTCTCCTGAAAAGGCTTCTTTTTTGAATTTTTTTGAGATTGAGCTTATAGATATAGCTAAAAAAATAAAAGGAAGTGATTTATTAGATAATCCTGAAGAGTTTGTTAGATTAGATATTGTTAAGAAGCATATTAATAAATATTTTTATGCTAAAGGGAACTGGGGGTATGGTTATAGATACTCTGTTGGTATGGTGATTGAGGGTATAAAAGAATTATTAAAAGAAGATTTAGATGAATTAGAGAAAAAGAAAAGACAATTATCTAAAGAGAATAAAAAAATAAGGAAAGAGTTATTGGATAAATATAGATTTAGTAATACAATAAGGTCTTTATCAGATTTAAGTGTATTTGTTTCTTATTGGCAGGAATTAAGGAAAGAGAATGCTCTGAAGTTTATTTATTATGAAACAAGATTTGCAAAAGAGTTTTCTAGAAGATATGAATTAGATGTTAAAGATATTATGTTATTTGATATAAAAGAGGTTGAAGAATTTGTTAAAGATAAGGAAAAATTTCTTATTGAAGTTGAAAAGAGAAAAAAACCTTTTCTGCTTATTCATACTTTGAATAAATTAGAGGCTATATACGGAGAAAAAGTAAAATATTATTTTGATAAAGTTGTGAGCTTGAAGGATCCTGATAAAATTTCTGAGATAAAGGGTGTTTGTGCTTCTCCTGGTAAAGCTACTGGTAAAGTCAGAATTGTGAATACAGTTGAAGAATTCTCAAAATTTAAAAAAGGAGATGTATTAGTTACTGGTATGACAAGACCAGAATATGTTGGATTAATGAAAAAGGCAGCAGCAATTGTTACAAGCGATGGTGGAATTACATCCCATGCTGCTATTGTTTCAAGGGAGTTAGGAAAACCTTGTGTTACTGGTACAAATATTGCTCTGAAAGTTTTAAAAGATGGTGATTTAGTAGAAGTAGATGCTGAGAAAGGTGTTGTTAGGAAGTTAAAATGAATAAAGAAGATTTTAAAAAAATAATTCAAGAAACTGAATGGTATGATCAGGGAGGAGAGGGAAAACCATTTTACATTTCTTTTCCTGTATATACAGCAGTTAGAAGTGTCCTCAGTATGCATGAAAAAGGATATGAACATTTAATTATCATAGAAGAGGATGGCAATTTTTGTATGGGTTTGGATAAAGGCGCTCTTGAAAAGATGTATAAATATATTTTAGATAAAAATAATAGTGATGATTCTTTCTTAGACAAACTTGAAAAGCTCCATGATAAACTTGAAAAAGACCTTGATAAAGCTATTGATAGTCTTCCTGATTTGAAATCTCTATCAGATGATGAACTAAAAAAAGTATTTGAAGAGTTCTGCGATTGTTTTGATGAAGCGTGGAAACCATTTATATTTATAGATTCTTTTGATCTTTATTGGGAGGAAATAATAAACCATCTTCTAAATGAAGAGTATAATAATAAGCTTACAGATGATGAAGTGAAGACTCTTTTAATGCCTGATGTTCCTTCTTTTGCACAGGAAGAAGAAATATCTTTATTAAAGCTTAAAATCAATTTTTCTGAAGAAGGTCTTGAGAGGCATCAAAAGAAATTTTTTTGGTATAAGAACAATTATGGTCATGCAGACACACAACCCGTATCGCATTTTAAAGAAAAACTTGAAAAAATAAAAGATCCTGAAAAGAATCTTAAAGAGATAGAAAAAAAGCTTTCAGACCTTTCAAATAAGAAAAGAGAAATCTATGAAAATCATGATATGCCCAAAAACGTGTTGAAATTCTTTAAGTTAATGTCTTCATTGGGTCATAGGAGAGATGTAAGGAAGAGAATAAACTGTAAAGGGGATGCTATATTAAGATGGTTTGTAGAAGAAATAGCAAGAAGAAAGAATATTGATTGGAGACTTTATGAACAATTGCCTTTCATAAACAAATCTGATAAATTATTTACAATATCTGAGGAAGAATTAAAAAAGATTGGTCATAAGGTAAGTGCATTGTTTTCCAGAAAAGATGATCCTGCATATTTTTATGGTGATGAAGCTGAAGAAATAAAAAAGGTTTATGATGATAGGATTAAACAGGAGTTTAAAGAACTAAAAGGGCAGATTGCAAATAAAGGAATTGTTAAGGGAAGAGTAAAGATTATTATGAAACAAGATGAGTTTTCAAAAATGGAAGAAGGAGATATACTTGTATCATATATGACTAGACCTGAATTTGTTCCTATTATGAAAAAAGCAGCAGCTATAATCACAAATGAAGGGGGGATTACTAGTCATGCTGCAATTGTTTCTAGAGAGTTAGGTAAGCCTTGTATTATTGGAACTCAAGTAGCTACAAAGGTTTTAAAGGATGGTGATTTAGTAGAAGTAGATGCTGATCATGGTATTGTTAGGAAGATAGAATGAAAGAAGATTTATCTAAAAGGTTTCAGGAAATTGCTAAAAAGAAATGGTATGTACAGGGATTTAACAGCTGTCTAAATTATATTTTTCATGGTCCTGTATCATCGATGGTTGATTGTCACAAAGTTCTTGGTTATGGGTATACTGAAAAATTATTTATTTTTAACAAAGATTATTTAGAATATTGTTATCTTGAACAGGATTTAGTAGATGTTGGAAATAATTTTCTTAAGAGATATGAAAAAGATAAGAATTATTTAAAGGATTTATTAAAAAAAGATGATGTTTTTGTAAAAGATTCTCAAAAAATTATGTTAGAGATAGATGAAGGAGATATTAAAAATCTTAATAATAAAGATTTACTTAATATTTATAAGAAATTTTGGGGAACCTACCACAGACTTCTAAGTGTGAGTCATTTAGTAGAAGCAATACCTTTTGTTGTTGAGCCTTTGTTAAAAGAAATGTTGGAAAAATCACTAAATCTTAACAGGCATGATAAGAAATTCAGGGAAATTTTTAATGATTTATTACAACCTGAACGACCTTCTTTTATGAATGAAGAACATCTGGATTTAATGAAAATTATAAAGATGATGGAAAATGGTGAAGATGTTTTAGGATTAATATCATTTCATAGAAAGGAATATTTCTATAACCAATTAAATTATTTTGATGGTGATGGTTTAAGAGAAGAAGATTACCTAAAAGAAATAAAAAATATGATTAAAGATAATATTGATGTTGATAAGCAGATAAAAGAGGAAAATCAAAGGTATAAGAATAATATTAATAAAAGAAAAGAATTGATTCAAAAATTTAATTTTGATAGTAAAATTATAGATTTGATTGATCTTTCGATAAAAGTTCTTCATTGGCAGGATGACAGGAAAAAGAATATGTTGAGTTGTGTTTACTACATGCATATATTATTGAAAGAGATTAGTGAAAAGTTTGATATTCCCTTAGATATTCTAAAAAGATATTCTCCTGATGAAATTGATTATAAAATGTTAACTAATTTTAATATGGAAGAGAGTAAAGAAAGGATAAAACATTATGCAGTTTATATGAAGAGGAAAGATGGTAAATTAGTTTCTGAATTCTATATAAAAGATGATTTTAAGAAGTTTATGGATTGTTATCATAAAAGTTTAGCTGCTCAATCTGATATCCATGGAATGTGTGCATCTACTGGCAAAGTTAGTGGTATAGTAAGGATTTGTAAAACAAAAGATGATTTGGCTAAATTTCAAAAAGGAGAGGTGTTGGTTGTAACAATGACAAGACCTGAGTGTGTTCCTGCTATGAAAAAGGCTGTTGCTATTGTAACAGATGAAGGTGGGATTACTAGTCATGCAGCTATTGTTTCTCGTGAATTAGGAATCCCATGTGTAATTGGTACTAAAATAGCCACAAAAATTTTAAAAGATGGCGATTTAATTGAAGTAAATGCTAACCATGGTATTGTGAGGAAGATTAAATGAAAAGAAAACTAAATGATTATGAATATATCTCAAGAGAAATAGCTTTTTATGTATATGATAAATGCATTGAAGTAGGATACTCCAACTTAATGGAACTATTAGGAGAAGATATAGATGATAAATTCTTTTTCACAAAAAAGAATGTGAATGAACTTTACAGAAACAAAGAAGAGTTTGATCTGTTGAAAAAAAATGTCAAGAAAAAAGTTAGGAATAATCCTTCAAAATATTTGGCGCTGTTCAAGATTGTGGGAAAATCTGACAAACAAATAAGTAGTATAATACGCAGCAAACCAACAAATAAAATAGAGCTTATTGCGATAATAGAGAAAATCCAGAAAATTTTGCCTGAATACTGGAAGTATTATATATCATGTGCATTTATTGGCTATTCATTGGATGATGAATTCCTAGATCACCATCCAGACTATAAAAGCACCATCACAAAATACAAGAGTAAATCTTACTGGGTGGACTTATGGGAGTTCTTGTCAAAAGAATTCAAAAAATATCTGAAAGAAGAACTAGTAGAATCAATGTCTCTAGAAGAAATAAAAAATCTGTTGCAGTGTAAAGAAATAGACATGGATATTGTCAAGAAAAGACATCAAGCCCATTTCTACACTTTGAAAACAAAGAAATATCTGTTAGGTGATGAAGCGCTTGCAAAGATGAAAGAGATATTTGAAGAAGAATCATATTCAGAGGCAAAAGAGTTAAAAGGGACTATTGCAAACAAAGGATTTGCGAAAGGAGAAGCAAAGATAGTGTTGACAAAAGAAGATTTTTCAAAGGTCAAAAAAGGAGATGTCATAGTAGCATCCATGACTAATGTGTTATATGTTCCAATACTTGGAAGATGTTCGGCAATTGTAACCAATGAAGGAGGACAAACAACCCATGCAGCGATAATTTCCAGAGAGATGAAAAAACCATGTATCATAGGTACAAAGATTGCAACAAAGGTTTTAAAAGACGGCGATTTAATTGAAGTTGATGCAAATAAAGGTATTGTAAGAAAGTTAAAATGAAGTATATAGAAGGATATGCTAAGGGAAAAGTAAAAGATTGGGTTGGAAAGAAATGGTATCACCAAAGATTTGATGGTTCTCCTTGTTTTATGCATTTTATTGCTGAAGCTGAAATAGAAACTCATGAAAAAAGAAAGCTTGGTGGAGATTTTAGTGTTCACTACTGTTTTTATGATGAAGGGAAGGCTGATTGGTATATTTGTATGGATGATATAGAAAAGGTCTATACTTCTATAATTAATGAAAGTAAAAAAATTCAGGATATTAGTTCATATTTTATTGAAGAATGGGAAAGAGATAATGATTTATTCTATAAAAAGTGTATTGAAGTTAGTAAAATAGATCTAACTAAGTTAAGTGATGAAGAATTAATAAAATTATCTAATGAATTTTCACAAATTACTTTGAATAGAAACAGTTCAAGCTCTCTTATTGATGGTTTTGCTCTAGGAACAGATGAAATGATTGCTGATAAAATAAAAGAGGTTTATGAAAGTTCTAAAATCAAGGATGAAAAAAGATTTACAGATGTTTTTTCAACATTAACAGCTCCTGTTCATCTGTCTTTTATTAATGATGCAGAGGTTGAGCTTTTAGAAGTAGCATTAAATGTTAAAAAAGGTGGAGATAAAACAAAACTTTTAGAAGAACATCAAAAGAATTTCTTTTGGACAAGAAATAATTACGTTGATTCTTATGTTTTGGATGTTAAACACTTTGAAAAAGAATTAGATAAAATCTTTTCTCTTAATCTTAATATTGAAGAAGAAGTAAAAAGAATTAAAGATACTCCTAAGGTAAATAGGAAAAAGAAAGAAGATCTTATGAATTTATTAAATATTAGTGATGAACTAAAGGTTTTGATAAAAATTTCTGAAGATTTTACATACTGGCAGGATGAAAGGAAAAAAGCAACATTCTGGACAACACACTATTTTAGTTTGATATTAGATGAGATAGGTAAAAGAGTTGATATTCCTTTAGATGAAATTAAGTATATGAGTCCTAGAGAGGTTGGTAATATATTTAATAAAAAACCTACAAGAGAAGAATTAAAGGGAAGAAAAAATAATAGTGTTTTTTACTGGGATAAAGAGGGTCATGAGGCTTTACATGGTAAAGATGCTGATGATGTTAAAAATGAGATACTAGGAAGTACTGATTTGTCTGATGTTGATGATTTTAGAGGCTTAACAGCTTCAATGGGCAAAGCAACTGGAAAGGTTAAGATTTTGAAGAGTGCTACAGAGATAAATAAGGTTGAAAAAGGAGATATTATTGTGGCTGTAATGACAAGACCAGATTATATTCCTGCTATGAAAAAAGCATCAGCAATTGTTACAGATGAAGGTGGAGTTACATGCCATGCTGCAATTGTTTCAAGGGAATTAGGAATCCCATGCATAATTGGTACTAAGATAGCCACAAAAGTTTTAAAGGATGGAGACTTAGTAGAGGTTAATGCCAACCATAGTTGGGTTAAGATAGTAAAATGAAAGTTAGAAATACATGGTCAAATATAAAGATAATTAAAACTAGAGCTAAAAGAGGGGAAGGAACCTCTGCTCCATCTCCTGAAGAGATTAAAGTTTATGAAAAATTCTTTAAGATTGCTATAGGAAATAAGAAAAACACTAGAACATTGGTTTTAGGAGCAACACCTGAATTAAGAGATTTGGCAATAAAACATGGTTCTGAAACAATTGGTGTTGATAGTAGTCCTAAACTTCTCTCATTATTAACGAATGTTATGCATTATAAAGATAGTAAGAAGAATGTATCTGTTCTTGGTAATTGGTTAGAGATGCATAAATCTCTAGAATTAAATTCCTTTGATGTTGTTATGGGAGATGCTTCATTTAATAATGTTCCTGTTAAAAAATGGAGAGATCTTTTTAGAATTGTTAATCGTTTACTGAAAAAAGATGGATATTTGATAACAAGACATATAATTTATGATTATCCTCTTAAAAAGATTAGATCATGTGAAGAATTTGTGAAAGAATTTAAGCGGAAAAAATGCACTATTCTTGGATTGGTTCTTAAGTTTGGTATGTATACTAAATTTGCAAAAAGACAATATAATCAAAAAACAAAAGTATTTGATTGGAGTTTTTTAGCTGAAGTTGAAGAACCTGTTGGGAAAATGTTAAGTGGAAAGGCTAAAGCCGATTTCATAAATATAGTTACACATGCAAAAAGCATGATAAGCTACATGTCATCAGAAAAACATTTTAAGAGTAAGATAAAAGATTATTTTCTGATTAAAGATACAAATAGGATCAAAAAAGTTCATCATTCTGACATTCTCCCTATCTATTTTCTTAAAGTTAAGAAATAATCGTAACTCTTGAGTGGTTACAAAATAGAAAGGTTTATAAAGACTAAATCTCTATATAATAATACATAAAATGGTAGATTGGTTTAATCAAGCATGGAGACAATTTCAAGAAGATCATTTAATTACGCCTGAGTCTTTTGATCTTGATCCAAATGTTTTTCAGGAAAGGATTTCTAGGGATCAAACTACATTTGATACATCAAGAATAAGTTACCCTCTTCAAGGTAAGACTATAAATGATGTAATAGATATGTTAGAGAGGGGATCAAAACCATCAGAATTTCCTTATTATTATGATAGAGCAGGTAGTGCTGCAAAAGACGCTTTGGCTCATAGATTAGTTATGGCTGAAGCAGGATATCTTGAAGAATATGATATTAATCCATTAGAACATGTTGGAGCAACTACTTTTCCTTGTGGTATGTCTGCTATAGCTAATGTTGCAGAAGCATTAGTAATGCCTTATTCAAAAGAAGCAAGGACAGGGTTAAGATTCTTACGAGGAAAAGATGTTTATTTCCATACAGGTCCTTTACTTAAAGAAGTAATACCACAAAAAATGGGAATAGAACCTGCACTTGAGATAGATACTACAAATCCTGATGAAGTAAGGGCTGCTCTTGAAGATAACAAAGATAAAATAATTGCAATTTTTTATGAACCTATTACTAATCCTTTGTTAGAGTATACTGATACTAGAAAGATTCATGAAGTTGCAAGAGAGTATGGTGTTCCAATTATTACTGATAATACTTTTTTAACACCTTTCTTATCTCAACCTTTAAGAGAGGGTGCAGATATTGTAATTCATAGTATGACTAAATATATGAGTGGGGAAGGGGATACAATGGGTGGAGCAGTTATTGGTCCTGCTGAGTTCATAAAAAGTTTAACACAAAAAATAGAAGGAGATATATTGCCAAATTCACAACTTGCAAAATTATTCTATAATAGAATTCCAAGTTTACCAGACAACATGAAAAGACATGTTGATAATGCTATTATAATTTATGATTTCTTAAGTCAACATCCGAATGTTGAGAGTGCTACTTATACACCTGATACATTACTAAATACAAGATACGGTGCTCCTGGTGCTGTTCTAAACTTTACATTAAAGGGAAATAGTGATGAGGAAAGATTAGCAAATGTTGCTGCTTTTGAACATTATATTCAAGATAATCCTGGTGCCATAGTAAATAAGGTTAGTTTAGGTGAAAGACAACATCTATTGATAGGAGAAAAAGACCAGGGTTCTGGTTTTGTTAGGTTTGCTGTAGGTAGAGAACCTGAAGCGGGTGAAGTTATTAAATATTTGAATAAAGCACTTGATCATGTTTATCAAAAAAGTGCATAATTTCTTTTTAGATAATTTTAAATAGTTATTTTTATGTTCTTATAGAGATGTCTTCAAAAAAACAGAAATGGACCAATACAATGGCCCAAGTGTGGAAGAATTACAGACCACCTATAAGGCCTTCTAAAGACGATCTTAGAGTTTTTAATGAATTTCTTGAAAAAAAGATAAAACAATATGGTAAAGAGGTTAAGGTTCTTATCTTAGGTTCTACACCAGAGTTTAGAGACTTAGTTAATTCAAAGAAATTAACAGTTTATGTTTGTGATTATAATAAAAAAAATAATGAGGCATTGAAACTATTAAAAAAAGTTAAAGGCAAAGATGTTTTAATTCTTCAGGATTGGATAAAACTTAAATTAAATGAAAAGTTTGATTTGGTTTTTGCAGAAGCTTCATTAAATATGGTTAAAGGAAGTGATGTACCTATTATTTTAAGGAATGTAAAAAATATACTCAAAGATGATGGTTTGTTTCTTGCAAAAACATGGGTAAGAGTATCAAAAAGTCTTGTTCCTATGGATAAGATTATTAGGATATACAGAACAAAATACAAGGGTAAAAGTTTTAAAAATTATATGAATCAGTATCTTCTTTCTAATTTTTATGATAGAGGGAATGGTTCATTAAATGGACAGTATTTGGGTATGAAAAGACTTTATGAAAAAGGTCAGATAACTAAAAAAGAGTTTAGTTCTGTTTTAGGGCTTGATTATGAAACAACACCATTGGTATTGTATTTGCCAATGAAAAAAGAACTAACTAAAATAGTCAAGAAGTATATGAAATTAGTTAGAATAATCACTCCTAAACCTGTTGGTACAAATAAAGTGCCTGTTTATGTTATGAAAAAATGAAAAAAGACTGGAGCGATGAATTTGTTTATCACTGGAAGTATTACAAAAGCCCTGCAAGGCCTTCTATTTCTGATCTAAGATTTATTAAGAAAAATATAAAATCAAAAGGGAAAAATGCTAAAGTTCTGATTTTAGGTTCTACACCAGAGTATAGGAATATGTGTGGACAGCTCAAGCTGTCTGTTACTTTAATTGATTTTAGCAAAAAAAACTATCAATATCTAAATAGAGAGGTTAAAAATAAGCCTAAAGAGAAATTTGTTCAGGGAAACTGGCTTAAAACAGTATTAGATGAGAAATTCGATATTATTTTAGCAGATAATATTGTTAATATGTTTAAAAAGAAAGATATCAATAAATTATTTTCAAATGTTTCTAAGATGCTGAAAGATGATGGTTATTTTATAACAAGAACTTATTTTAGAGACAAAGGAGAAAAGTATACAGGAGATAATTCAATAAAAGAATATAGGAGAGAATATCCAAAATCTGGTGTTTGTAGTGGAACTATAAGAAATCTGATTTTAGCTTCTTATGATTTTAGGAAAGATTATACAATGTTGAAAGATGCGTGGAAAGTGATTTTGAATTTGTATAATAAGAAACTTATTAGTAACAAAGAACTAAAAGATTACGAGAATTTGTCTCTTAATAGAGATTTTTTATTTTTTATGCCTTTAAGGAGTGATCTTGAAAAGAAATTTTTTAAATTCTTTAAGACAAAAGAAATATTTTATGGCAATGAAAAGCATTTGAAAAATAAATTGCCTTTATATGTTTTAATAAAGAAATAAATTTCTTATTTTGGTTTGCAAACTATAATAATAAAACTCCTGCCAAAATAATGATCTTTTGCAAAATCTTCTTTAATAATTTTAAAAAATTTAGAAATTCTTGAAAAAACCTCTTTTTTAGTTCCAGTATACCATGTTTTTTTCAATGGTTTGTACATAGTATACATTTCGTTCATTAATTCTTCTACTTTAGGATCATTTGGATAAATATACTTGTCTTTTTTCCAATATTTCTTTAATGTTTTTTTTATTTCTCTTGTATATACTTCATGAGTTTTTTTATTGTATGTATTGTAGACAAGATATACTAAAAGCTCTGTGCTCCTATCATAATTGTGCTTCATTTTTGAAAATTTCTTTAGAACTTGTTCTGTTGATTCAAACTTCCAATTAGGTGGGAAAAAGAACATCCTATGTATCCAATATCCTTCTTGTTTAAGTATTCTTTTTACTTCTTTGAGAAATTTTGGTTGATGTTTGGCATCAAGGTTGCCTAAAACTAGATCTCCCATTACAATATCAAAGTGGTTGTCTGGAAATTTGGTATTAATCCAATTTCCTTTAACAATAATCTCTTTCTTTTTGTGTGTAGTTAATTTAGACATTTCATTAATCATATTTTTGTTAATGTCTATTAGAGTAACTTCCACATTAAATTTTGCTAATTCATCTCTAATAGATGGTGTTGCTCCAAGAATTAATGCTCTTGTCTTTTTTCGCTTTTTTAAGGCTTCTTTAATAAATTTATAGAAAATCTTTTTTTCCTGTTTTGTTGGTTTGCCAGGTTCCCAATAGAATTTTTCATATCTGTTTGCATATTCTTTCCATGGATCTGTATAATTCTTTTTGAGTTTTCCTTTCATTTACTAAATTTAATTAAGTTGACTTTAAATATTTTTTGTTTCCCGACTAATATCCGAAAAGTATATATATTCACTTATTAGATAAGTGTATAATGGCAAGTGTTCAGAAAAAACAATGGGAAAAATTTATGGACTCATGGAAAAAGATGGGTGCTCCTGGAAGGCCAAACAGAGAAGTATGTTTAATATTATTTAAGCATATAAAAGACCATTTAATTAAAGTAAAAGGAGAAACAAGAATTGTTATTTTAGGATGTACTCCTGAATATAGGGATTTGGGTTATTTATGTACTAACTTGTTTGGTTCAAAAGTATTTTGCGTTGATCAGAGTGATTATATTTACAAAGCAATGTCTCAGCTTGTTTCTTTTCCAAATAAGAATGAAAAATTTATCAAATCAGATTGGGTTAAAATGCCAATTCATTCTAATTCTGTTGATGTTGTTATGGGAGATAGTTCTATAGCAAATCTTCCTAAAGATAAGTGGGATGAATTTTTTAGTGAAGTAAGGAGAGTTATGAAAAATAATGCAATATTTATTCCAAGGAACGACACAATTCCAAAAAAATGTCCAGTAAAACTTGATTTAGATGAAGAATTTAGAAAACAGGCTAGGAAAGTTCTTAGTGGAGAAAAGACTATTATAGAGGCTTGTGGTTATGTTGGAGATTTTATGTTAAGAGTTAGTGCACTTAACAATAATTATGTTGCTTCTTTAAGACATTTTACCAAACAATTTCAAAAGGGTTATAATAATCGAAAAAATAAAAAAGACATTGTTAGTAAAACTGCTCTAGCAATAATGGATATATGTAAAGAAACCTATTTTAGTTCAGTATATAAGGAGTGGACAATAATGCCTCCAAAATTATTTGAAAAAGAGTTGAAAAAGTATTTTGTTATAAAGAAGAAAATAATTCCTAAACACGGGTTAGGGAGTAGTTTTAAGATTTATTTGATGAGGAAAAGATGAATTTGAAAAATTTTGTTGGAGTTTACAAAAAGCATATTTGTCCTTATCCTGTTTTGTTGGTTTTGCCTGCTTATGATAGATTCTATAAGAAATATCTTAAAACAGATTTAAGAGGAATTTACGTTCTTATTGATGATGGTGTTTGGGATACTTTTGTGGAAGAAAAATATTGGAACAAAGGCAAAGAGGGTATGTTTAGATTATTTAAAAAAAATTCAAAGATTATAGATGAGTTTAGCAAAAAATTTAGAGAGGTTTCAAAAGAGTTTCTTAAGTTCACAAAAAGTTTGGATAGAGATTATTCAAAATTATCTAACAAGGATTTGTTAGATTTATATAAGAAATATAACCAGAAGTATGTTGGTAGTTTTATTTATGGTGAGTGTCCTGCAGAAACACTTAAAGAATTTCTTGAGCCAGAATTAAATAATATATTATTAAGTATAGTTAAAGATAGGAAAAAGTTAAACAAAATTTTTAGTTTATTGACAATACCTTCTAAAGAATCTTTTGTAACTAAAGAAGAAAAGGATTTGCTTGAAATTGTTGCATTAGCTAAAGAAAAGAAGGATACTAAGAGTAGATTAAAGAAACATATTTTAAAATATAATTGGGTTCCTGTTGATTATAATGGAGATGCGTGGACTTTAGAAGATTTTGAAGAAAGAATAAAGGTAATCTTGGAGTATGGGATTGATCCTAACAAAAGGTTGATGGAAATTGAAGAGAATAGTGTTAAATTAAAAGAAGATCAATTAAAAGCTAAAAAAGAGTATAATATTGATGATGAAACTTTTTCTCTTTGTTTAGAAACGCAAAAGTGTATGGTTTTGATGGATTTGAAAAAAGAGTTTTATTCAAAAGCACATTATCATGTTCAGTTTTTAATTAGGGAGATTGGTAAAAGGATTGGTTTAAGTTTAACACAGGCTAATTATTTAACTCCTAATGAGGTTGAAAAGGCTTTAAATGAAAATAAAGCTGATAAAAAGATTCTTGATGACAGATATAAAAAATCTGTTTATTTTGCAGAAGGATTTGGTGTATGGTTTTTAGATAAAAAAGAAGAGAAAGAAGTTAGGAAAGTGTTAGATAAGAAACATGATGGTGATTTATTAGATGGTGTTTGTGGAAATCCTGGACATGTTAAGGCAAAAGTAAGAGTTATTGTAGAAAACAAAGATTTTTCAAAATTTCAGAAAGGAGAAATTCTTGTGACTGCTTATACAACTCCTGATTTTGTTAGCATTATGAAAAAGGCTTCTGGTATTGTAACGGACAGAGGTGGTGTTACAAGCCATTCATCTATTATTTCAAGAGAATTAGATATTCCTTGTGTTGTTGGGACAAATCATGCTACAAAAATTCTAAAAGATGGAGATTTAATTGAGATAAATGCTGATGATGGATTTGTTAAGAAGGTAAAAAACAACAAATAATATAAATATAATATCCTTTTATATATATGGGTAAAAATGAAAAAATATGTAAAAAATGCTGTTAAAGAGCTTCAAAAGTCTGATAAGGACAAAATAGAGGTCCCATTAAAATCTAAAAATGATTATAAAAGATGTTTTTGCAGGTTGTTATATAACAAATTTATTCTAACTATTCAGAAAAAGGTAGTTCCTAGCCATCTAAAGATTTTTTTTTTAAGGACTGCTGGAATGAATGTTGGTCATGATGTTTGTGTTCCTCATGATATTTATTTTGATCCTTACTTTCCTGAATTGATTTATTTGAAAAAAGGTAGTTTGATAGGAGGAGAATCAACTGTTAAATCTCATCAGATAAAAGGGAATACACTTATTATAGGAAAGTGTGTTTTAGAAGAAAGAACATTGATGGCTGGGTTGTCTACCATATTACCTGGCGGAAAGGTTAGCAGAAATTCTATGTTAAGTATAAATTCATTTCTTGATACAACAATTCCAGAAGGAGAGTTGTGGGTTGGAAAGCCTGCAAAACTATTGAAAAAGTTAACAGATGAAGAGATTGATAAGTTTTTCAAGCCGTCTGATGGAAATTATAAAGAATATTACAAAGCTTTTAAGAAAAATGTTAAAGAATTTCTTAAAGATCCAGATAAGATGTTCTTTAAGATGCAGTATAATGGAAAAAGGCTTAATGCTGGAGATGATTGGTGGAGGGCAAGAAATGTCTTAAGGATTTTTTATAATGGAATATTGGTTGAGATAACAAGAAGATTGCATCATTCTTTTTTTAAAACATTTTTATTAAGAATGGTTGGTGTTAAAATTGGGAAAAAGTGCAGAATTGGTAAAGGTGTTGTGTTTGATCATCTTTATGGAGACAATGTTACATTAGAGGATAATATAAGAGTAGATGATCATTGCTATTTTGATGGGCACAGCTATACTATTAGTCAGACAATATTTGGAAAAACACTTGTAAAGAAAGGAACTCATCTAAAACATGATACTTTTTTAGCAGCAGGAACATTAGTAGGTGAGAATGTAGTTACAGAGCCATATACAATGCTTCAAAAAGAGATTCCTGCTAATGAAGTCTGGGGAGGAATTCCAGGTAAATTTATTAAAAAAAATGATTAGATTTATTGTATTACTAAGTCTTGAGACTAAGGTTAGGAAAGCGACAAAAGGTAAAGATAATTCTCTTAAAAGAGGAGATCATAAGATTGTTCAGAGAGAATATGATCAATTAGTAGCAGAAACTGAACCATACAAAAGAGCTATGCCTGAAAGGTCTCCATTAGGAAAAAGAATGAGGGTTGGTGTTAGAAATGTTAAAAATATTGCAAGGAATATACATGCTAATACTTATGGCAATCTTTCTGTTTACCGTCAAGATAGTCAAACAAAAAGTCATTATAAGAAAAATCCAAGAAGCAAAGAGCCCATGGCTCATATTACACCTGGTTTTGGTATGACTAGAGGTAGTATGTATAAGTTAGGTAAAGAATTTAGAAAAGAGGGTTATCGACCTGTTTTCCACAAAGGGCATCATTTTTTATCAGAAAAAGAGGGTGCTGAAAAGGGTTTTAGAAAGATGAGGAAACTTCATAGATATACTAAATTGGAAGATATACCAAATAGAAATGATATTATGATTGGACATAGTAGTGGAGGGAATAGAGTAAGATATATGGCAAGAGATAAAAGGATAAAAAAATATGGAATTAAAAAAGCATATGCAATAGCACCAACTCCAACTGGTTTTAAACCACAAACTTTAGGACAGAGGCTTCTTGCGCCTTTGATAGGTAAAGAAGATATAAGATATGAAAAGGGACAAAGGACGGCTTTAGAACTATCAGGCACAAAACCAGAAATTTCTACTTATAATATTTCTGGAAAAGAAGATGGATTGGTTCCACCAAAAATTGCTGCAGATAAAGATGCAGAAGAACATTATGTAGTTGAAGGTCCTGATTCAACTCATTTTGGAACGAGTGGAGCAACTCCTAGAATAAATGAGCTTTTGGTTGATTTGGTTAAAAATCAATCCAAACCAAGATATAGGAGATATAAAAGAAAAGAGAATGTGTTGAAAAAAGAGGTAACTGGTCAACCAAGATATTATAAAGATGCAGCATGAAAAAATTAGATCTTCTTATCATTGATATTGATGACACATTTATTTATCATCGTACTGTTGCTATAGGAAATAAGATTTTTCTTGAAACTCTTTCTGGTTTTTTTGGTAAAAGATTAAATGATAATAGGTTGTATACTACATGGAATTCTATTTTTATTGTGTTTAGAGTCGTAATTTTAAATTTTTTCAGATTTAGATTTAGTAAAGGTAATTCAAAGAAATTTTTTAAGCTTATTAAAATATCTTTTTATCTACATTTTCTTAATTTTATAAGAAAAATCAATAATAGATTGTTTAATATTATTTGTTGTGAAAAAATAATTAAGGTTTGGGCTAGTGCTGTTGTTTCTCTTCATATAAAAACTGAAGAATATCAACTTTCAAAAAAGGTAATTGAGAAAAATATTAATAAAAAGGTTTTAAGTGTTTATAATTCTTTGAAAAGATTAAATCCAAAGATGAAGGTTGTTGCAATAACACAAAACTTTGTTGTTAATAGTGATTCTGTAAAAGAAATTTTGGGAATTAACTTAGTTAAGTCAAACAGATTCATTGTTGATAATGGAATTATAAGTGATTTTGAGCTTAATGTAAAGAATGGAAGAGACAAAAAGAAAGTTGCTGATGAAGTTATTAAAAAGTTTAAGCCAAAAAGTGTTGGATTGTTTATAGAAGATTATGATGATGTTTCTTTGTTAAAATTAGAAAATTTAAAATTTGTATTATATAAGAAAAAAATAAAAAGATTTATAGATAAAAAGGATATAACTTTATTAAGGTTTTAAGAAAAGACTAAGATTTATCTTTATCCCTTTCTATTAATTCTCTTCTCAATAATTTTCCGCTAGGACCTTTTGGTATTTTATCTATAAAGCTTATGCTTTTTGGACATTTATGTTTAGCTAAATGTTTTTGACAGAAATCGATTAGTTCTGTTTCTGTTGCTTTTTTTCCTTTCTTTAATACTACAAAAGCTTTAATCTCTTCTCCATACATCTCATCAGGGATTCCTATTGTAGCAGCATCTACTACATTTGGATGTTTATATAAAACTGCATCAATTTCAGTAGGACTAATGTTTTCTCCACCTTTAATTATAAGATCTTTTTTCCTATCTATGATATAGAGGTAATTGTTTTTATCTAAATAACCAATATCACCTGTATGAAGCCAACCATTTTTTAACGTTTCTTTTGTTAGGTCTGGTTTATTATGGTAACATTTCATTATTTGTGACCCTTTTGCCAAAACTTCTCCTTTTGAGTTTAGAGGAACTTCTTTATCATTATCATCAACAATCTTTATTTCATTTATGTCCATTGCAATTCCTACTGAACCTGGTTTCCTTTTTTTCAGATCTATTGGGGTCATTGTTACCCATGCTGTATCTTCTGTTAAACCATATGCTTCAAAAATATTAAAATTAAACTCTTTTTCAAACTTTTTCATTAATTCTACAGGCAATGGTGCTGCTGATGATAATATATACTTTAATGATTTTAAGTTATATTTGCTTATATCTTCAGGTGGATTTAATAAAATAGAAAGCATGGTAGGAACCAATAAAGTATAATTAATCTTGTATTCTTCAATTCTTTTCCAAAAGAGACTTTTACTAAACTTTTTGTTTATTACAACTGTGCCACCCACACAAGTTGTTGTAAATAATGTTGGCATTATTCCTCCAATGAAAAATAGAGGTAAAGAATCTAGAGAGATTGTGTTTTCTTTTAATGAAAGAAATCTTCCTACACTCATAGAACATGTAATCAGATTCTCATGTGTTAAAATAACCCCTTTTGGTTTGCCAGTAGTACCAGATGAATAAATAATTAATGCTTCGCTACTTAATGTTATGTTTTGAGACTTTAACTCAGATGAATATTTTTCAATTTCATCTTTAAATAATTTTATTCCTTTTGTTCTATTTTTTTCTTCTATTGAGATTATTTCTTTTAAGCTACTAAGGTTTTTTCTTATCTTTTCAATTTTTATTAGGTTTTTGCTATCAACAAACACGACTTTTGATCCAGAATCATTTATTAGATATTCATATTCTTCTGCTAATAGATTTATATTCATAGGACTAAAAACAGCCCCTATTTTAAAAGCTCCAAACATTGCGTAAAGAAGTTCTAGTGAGTTTGGTAAGATAGCTGAAACTTTTTCTCCTTTTTTCAAACCTAAGTCAAGAAGAGTATTTGCGACTTTATTAGTTATTTCATCAAACTCAGCAAAAGAAATCTTTGAATTATCCTCGCAATAAATTAAGTATGGTTTGTCTTTAAATTTTTTTGCGTGGTCTTTTATCATATCTCCTATATTGTTCCAGGGGGTTTTGTGTTCCATTTTTATTTTCTTTTTCTGATTAATTTTGCAGGCACACCCCCCACCACTTCATAATCCCCTACATCTTTTGTTACACACGCACAATTTGCAACAATAGCATTTTCACCTACAGTAACTCCTAGTCCAACAAAAGACTTTCCTCCAATAACTGCGTTTTTCTTTATATGAACTTTACCTAATGTTATCTTATCTTGTGTTAATGCGTCTACAATAAGGGAACATCCAACACCTAAAATAACATTATCTTCTAATGTAATTAATTCTCCTAAAGAAGGGCTTAGATCTATATTTGGGAATATTAAGACATTTTTTCCTATCTTTAGGCCCATTCTTCTATATAAGAAATTTTTAAATCTACATGGTGGAAGCTTTTTTATTATTTCTGCAGATCCACCTCTCCAAAGCATAGTCCATACGTTTTTTAGCCTATGCCACTGGCTTGCTGCAGATTTTTTACCTTCATATTTTACACTTATTATTTTTTCATTGCTATTAAGCAAATTTTTAAATAAACTTTTTACTTCCTTCTTTTTCATAATAAAAATATTAGCGTTCTTATATATAAATATTTATATTATATAAGAAAAAATTAAAAAGATTTATAGATAAGGGAAGAAATATTACCTTATTAGAGTTTTAATGGTAGACTAAGATGACAATTTCGCCTATTGATAGGATTCAAAAGTTAGTTAAGGGACATTCATTAATTGTTGAAAGAATGCCTTCTGTTCTACATACCATCAATATTCCAGGAGTAGCTCTAATAGAAGAATTAAATAAGATGGATTTATCCTGGTTAACAACATGTCTTGCGATAAAGAATAAGCATTTAACCATTATCTTTTCTGAAGACAGAATGATTGAGTTAGGAAAAAGATTTCTTAGAAAAGAATTAGAAAATCCTGGTTATTATAATAGCTTGTATGATGAATGGAAAGGGTATGAGAAAGAATATCATAAAATATGTAAAAAAATCGATTCTTTAGAGTTAGATAAATTATCTTTGACTGAACTTAAGGAATTATATATTGAATTTATTGAAAAATATCACAAAGAATGGATGATTCCTTTAACTGCTAATAATATTTCTACTTATTCTGAGCATTTTGTAATTCCTAAAATAATTAAAAAGTATGGTAAAAAAGGAATTAAGGATTTTATTGATATTTCTACACCAATAAAGATATCATTTGTAAAAGAAGAGGAAAAAGATCTTCTTAAAATTGCAGTATTGGCTAAAGAAGGAAAAGATTTCAAAGAAGAGTTAAAAAAGCATGCTGATAATTATCATTGGTTAAAAAATAATTACAGAGATGGAATAAGACTTGGTGTTGATTATTTTTTAGATAGATTAAAAGAGGACTTATCTAAAAATCCTGAGAGCAAACTTAAGGTATTGGAGGAAGAGAAGAAAGTCTTAGAGAAAAAACATAAAATTCTTCCTAAAAAATTTACAAAAGAAGAAAAAGTTTTGGCGCACCTTATTGATAAAGCAACTACTTTGCAGGATTTAAGAAAAAAGAGCAATATGATGGGAGATTATTATGTTCTTGAATTTCTTAAAGTAATATCTAAAAAAACAGGATATAGTTTTGAAGAATTGTGTTATACTAATTTAAAAGAAATTTATAAAATACTTTCTGGTAAAAAGGTTTCTGGTTTAAAATCAAGAACAAAGTGTTGTGTTAATATAATTGATATTGGTTATGATGAAGTTTTTGGTGGAGATGAGGCTCTTAAATTTTATGATATTATAGATAAGGTTGATGATGTTAAATCAGAGGTTTTAGAAATTCCTGGTGTTTCTGCTTCTTTAGGCAAAGTTAAAGGGATTGTTAGGGTTGTGCCTGATGTTTCTAATGTTAAGGTGTTTAACAAAGGTGATATATTAGTTGCGTCAATGACTAGGCCAGAGTATACTTCCTTAATGAAAAAAGCAGGAGCTGTAGTTACAAATGAAGGTGGAGTAACTTGTCATGCTGCTATTGTTTCAAGAGAATTAAACATTCCTTGTATAATTGGAACTAAAATAGCCACAAAAGTTTTAAAGGATGGTGACTTAGTAGAGGTAGATGCTGATAAAGGGGTAATAAAAAAATTATAATGAGGGATTAAAATGGAAGTTGATGTAATAGGGATTATGGAAGAAGTTGCAAAGAAAAAGCCTGCTAAGGTTTTAATTTGTGAAGGGTGGGATGAAAGGTGTTTAAGATCAACAGCAGATATTTTGAAAAATAAATTGGCTAAAATTGTTTTACTAGGAAATCCTAAAGAGATTGAGGAAAAGGTAAAAGAATTTGGTGTTGATGTTAGTGAAGCAGAGGTAGTTGACTATAAGAATTCTGAATTAAAAGATGAATTAGCTGAAAAATTAGTTGAGGTTAGAAAACATAAGGGTATGACATTAGATGAAGCTAAAAAACTTATTGAAGATGAGAATTATTTTGGGTGTATGTATGTCTATTGCGGTCATGCAGATGCTGTAGCTGGCTCTGCTATTAGATCTACAGCTGCTCTTATGAGACCTGCTTTGCAAATATTAAGAGAAAAAGGCAGAATTGTTTCTGAAGTTTCTATTATGAATGATGTTAAAAATGATAGAGTTATTTTTGGTAGTGATTTTAGCATGAATATAGATCCAGATGCTGATGGTTTGGCACAAATAACATTAAACGCTGTTAGTTGTGTAAATGAGTTTGGTATAGAACCTAAAGTAGGTTTGTTGTCTTTTTCAACAAAAGGTAGTGGAGGAAATAGTCCTGCTTTAGAAACGATAAGAGAAGCAGTTGAAATTGTTAAAAAAGAAATGCCTGATTTAGTTATAGATGGTGAATTACAGGTTGATGCTGCTATGAATAGTGATGCTGCTAAAAGTAAGTGTCCTGATTCTCCATTAAAAGGAGAAGCAAATACATTAATATTTCCAAATTTAATGGCTGCTAATATTTTTGCTCATGGTTTAGGGCAGTTTTCAGATATGAGTTTTTATTTTACAGTTCTGAAAGGTCTTGTAAAGCCGGTTGTTATACTTGGAAGAACAATGCCTTTGGAATCTGTTAGAAATATGATTGTAAGCTGTGCAATGCAGGTAAACTCGTGATGATTTAGTAGAAGTAGATGCTAATAAGGTGTTGTAAGAAAAATAAGATGAAATGGAAAAGATTATTGACACGAGATGCCAATGTTCTTCTTAAGTATTTAGTTATTGAAGGAATTCGGAAAGGACCAAGTTTTATACTTCCAGAATGGAAAGGGGTTCATAATCAGCTTTGGACATGGGATAAAGGTGAGACAGGAATACATTATTTATATTCTGAACTACATGAGTTTAGTGAAGTTGTCAAAAGAAAAAGCCTTAAAGATAAACATTTTGCTGAACAATATAAAAAACTAAGTAAAAATATATGTGATAATGTTGTTAATAATATTAAGACTATTTCAAAAAAAGTCGATAATAATTTGACAAACCAGGAGATTAATGATTTGTTTAAACAGTTTTGCAAAGAGTATTCGCGGTTAGGAGAGACTATTATTATGCCTCTTGAAGAAATTCAGAAGAGCGTACTCCTAAAATTGACGGATACGCAACATTTAGGTATTTTAACTTCTCCTGATGAATTGAGTTTAGAAGCAAAAGAAGAATTAGAACGCTTAGAGATTATTGAAGAGATTGAATTGAAATATAAGAATCTCTTTTTGAATGATGTTAAGGTGGTTAAAGATGAGTTAAAAAAATTCCCTGAAATTCATAATAAAATACAAAAGCATGTTAAAAAATATTGCTGGATCCCTCTTAATTTTGAGAAAGAAGTCTGGAATATTGATTTTTTTCTAAATCTTTTTAGAAGTTATTTAAAGGATTTTTATGATTATCGCAAGCGTAAAGAAGAATTAGAGGAATGTCATAAAATAAGAGAAAAAGAGAAAAGACATCTTATGAATCAACTTGATGAAGAAACTAAAATTCTTATTAATTTGCTTGGAGCAACTGCTTTTGTTCGATTGTATCGAGCAAATATATTTAGTTTGGCTTTTTATGAAGCATTTCCTCTTTTAAAAGAGATTGGAAAGCGTGTCGGATTACCATTATCCATACTTAAATTTTATACTCCTATTGAAATATCTGAAGCTTTAATTAAAAATAAGAAATTATTTATAGAAAATGGTAAAGTTAGAAAAGATAGTTTTGTTATTTTGGTTTTAAATAATTCTTATAATCAATATGAAGGAGAAGAAGCACAAAAAATCATTAAGATGGAATGTTCTAAAGAAAAAATTTTAGATTATAATAAAGTTAATGGAATGTGTGCTTACCCTGGGAAAGTGAAAGGAAAGGTTAGAATTGTTTTTGATGCTAGAGAAATTGATAATGTTGATAAAGGAAATGTTCTTGTTTGTAAAGAAACTAATCCTGATTTAGTTATTGTTATGAGTAAGTGTGGTGCGATTGTTACAGATGAAGGAGGTATTACATCACATGCGGCTGTTGTTTCCAGAGAAATGAAAAAGCCATGTGTAATTGGTACTAAGATAGCTACCAAGGTTTTTAAAGATGGTGATTTGGTAGAAGTTGATGCAAACAAAGGGGTTGTTAGGAAAATATGAAACCATATAAAATTAATAATGTTAAAAAAATTGCAATAAAAAGCCCTTATTTTAGATTTGCTGCTAGAGAAACGTGTATTTCAAGAGATGAACCATGGATTTGGTGGTTGGTTAATCGTGGTTGTAAAGGATTTATAGATATGCCAAATAAGAATATCTATGATTATTATATTGAGGAAAAATCATCACTTGAGACTCTTTCCAGACTTGCAAGATATATGGAAAAGAACTGGAAAAAACACTTTTTAAGTTATGATAAAAGGAAAAAAAGATTAATTCAAAAAGCAATTAAATTATCTAAATCAACAAAAACAAATAATAAAAAAATAATTCTTAAGAACTACTTAGATTATGTTGATGAATCTTGTGATTATAGTGAATATATTTGGAGTGCGTGGGCCGTTATTCATTTTACTGAAAAAGATGTTCTGAAAAATTTTCCTGATAAAATAGAATTAGTAATGGCGCTTGATAAACCAATTGACTTTATTAATATGCAAAGAGCCTTGCATAGACTTTCTCCAAAAGAGCTTGTAAAGAAGTGGGGTTGGCTTAAGATATATAGTGGTTATGATAAGGAGTATACAGAAGAATACTTTGAGCGTCAAAGAAAGAATATAAGTAAAGAAGAGATTGAAGAGCAATTCAAGAGATTCAAAGAAGTTAAAAAAGAATTTTCAGAGTTTTTGAAATCTATTAAAGATAAAAAATTGAGATTAAAAACAGAAATTGTTCATACTTATGCTTTTATGAAAACAGAACGTATTGATGTATGGAAAAGAGCAACATTCCATCTAAAAGGTTTTTTTAGGTATTTAACTACATTAGAAAAAGGATTAACACTAAAAGATGTAACAAATCTGACAATGAAAGAAACCAAGGGGGTTTTGGAAAAGGGAAAATTCCCTGATAAAAAAGAGTTAAAATTGAGGGGTGCAAACAAGGCATTATATTATTTTCAAAAAGGAATGGTTGATATGATGTATGATATGAGGGAAATTAATAAAACACTTGACAGACTTCAAGGAGAACTAAAGAATATTACAACATTAGAAGGTATGACTGCGTGTAAAGGAAAAGTAAAAGGAAGGGTAAAAATAATAACTCATTCTGATCATTTGAAAAAGATAAAAAAAGGGGATATATTTGTTGCTAAGTATACTTTTCCAAACTTTACACCAAAGATGATAATATCAGCAGCAGTTATTACAGATGAAGGCGGTATTACAAGTCATGCTGCAATTGTTAGTAGAGAATATAACATTCCTTGTGTGATAGGCACAAAAGTTGCTACAAATGTTTTAAAAGATAATGATTTAGTAGAGGTTGATGCTGATAAAGGTGTTGTTAAGAAGATTAACTAGTTCTTTAGGATTGTTGTAAAAACCGAAAGGTTTAAATACTATCACTATTAAGTAGTAAATATATAAAGGAGTAAAAAATGGATTCACAAGATGGAAAAATTATAGTGTCAAGGCATGGAAAAAAGTTTAGTGGACAACATGGTTTAAATATAGGAGAGGGAGGCATTCCAAGACCATCTCCAGCTAGTCCTGAAGATAAAGCTTTTATATACATAACACCAGAGGGTGCACAAGAATTAAGAGAAAAAGGTAGAGAGGTTCTAGGAGATACTCCATTTGATAGTGCCTTATTTATGACTTCTGATTATATAAGGGCATTACAATCTGCTTTATATTTTACAGAAGATGCTAATTTATTGAATGGTAGAGAGATTGATCAAAGAAAAGAGATTGGGATGGGATATGATGGAGCAAATATGAATCACCAAAAAATTATTCCGCATTATGAAGTGAATCAAGATGAATTTGTAAGAAACCTTTATAGAGATCATTTTTTTAAACCTCAAGAAGAAGGATTGCCATTTATGGGTGAATGGACACGTCAGTTTATAAAATCAATAGCTGATGGAATAGAATATCTTCAACAAAACAGAGGCCATGAACAGAGTTTATTAGCACATTTTACTCATGCGCCTAATATAGATGGTTTAGCAATGATAGCCTTAGAATGTTTAGGGATTGATCCAATAAAAGAGATTGTAGAAGTTGATGATGATTATAAGGCTGTAAGAATGGGCGAGATGTTTACAGGAAATATTTATAATTTAGATTCAGAAAACCCATCAATGGACCTTAATGTTAAAGAAGAAGTTAAAGGTTATAATTTAAGTGATTTAAGAAGAATTGAAAAAGATATTGCTTATAAAATAGCTGCATAAAGAGGTAAAAATGGTAGAACAAAATAAAATAGAGTTTGTATGTACTGCAAATCATGGTAGATCACCTGTTGCAGCTCTTATAGCTAGTAATTATTTAAAACAGATTGGTGCAGATGAATATAACGCCATATCAAGCGGTTCTCATGTAGATGCAATCAATAGAGGGGAGGTTTCAACTGATTTTATGCTTCATGTTATTGGTATAGCACAAGATAGAGGCATGTATTCTTATGATGAAAATGAGTTGCTTAGTGATGTTATAGCTGATGTAGATAAAGGTGCGTTAGATACTTTAAAAGGTTTTTATGAGAGAGCTTCAGGTATTTTTGTAAGAGAAGAACACCAATATCGTTCTGAAATTTTACCTTTGTTAGGTATAAAAGGAGAAATTAAACAAACACAAGATCAAACAATAGCAAGACCTGATACATTAGGAGTATACCCAATGGCTGACTCTAATCATCAAGCAGTTGATAGAATCTATGGTGAATCTGAGTATAGACCCAAGGTTATTGAACCTCTTGGTATTTCTAATGCGTTTGGATTAAGCAAAGAAGCATATCAAGGAAGTATAGAAGAAATAGTAGTGAAAGTTCCTCAAAAAATTAATGAGCTTTTAGGAGTTTAATTCTATTTTTTTATTTTTTCAAAATATTTATATAAGAATGTTATAACTAGTTATATTAATGAAAAAGTATATTTTTATGTGGGGAGGAAAATTATCTGTCATGCTTACTGAATCTATGCTTTCTCAATTATGTAGTACTATAGGCGAAAATGGCAATGAGATTCCTTCTGAGGTTAGTGAAACCTTGTTTATAATACATGATGGAGTATTTGAACATCATATGCCAGAAGATGCTATCAAAGGTTTAGAAGGATTAGGTAAAAAATACATAAATAAAGAATTTTCTCAAATGGTATTCAAACAGATAGATTGTCATGTAAAGAATTTTTTTATATTTTGTGAGGGGATAAGGGAAAAGGACCTATCTAAATTATCTAATCTTAAATTGAAACAGATAGTAAAGAAATATGAAAACTTTGTTAGATTGGGTCTTTTATATTTTGCAGTTTCATCTTCATTTTCAACCCATACAATAGAAGAAAGGATAAAGGAGATTCTTAGAAAAAAGATCAAAGACAAATCTATTTTGGAAGATTTTTTCATATCATTAATGACTCCAGAAGAGATGGATGAAACAATGAAAGAGAGGATTGATTTCTTAGAATTAATGAAAAGAAAGTATTCAGAAGTAGATTTAATAGAATACTCAAGAAAATACCCTGCGTTATTTGTTAATACTTATGATTTTAAAGAGATTATGGAATTTCTAAAAAATAAAATAGAAGATAAAAAAAGTGATAAAGAAATAGATTTGGAAATAAGAAGAATAAAAGAGAATCTTGATTCAATTTCTAAAAAACATCAAGAGATATATAATTTGTTTAAGAGTGATGAACTTGAACAATTAGCAAGGCGATTACAAAGAGTAGCTCTTGATAGATATAGGCTTAAGCATGTTTGGAATGGAGCTGAATATATGTGTTTACATTTATTAGAAGATTTGGCTAAAAGAGTTGATATGGATTTAAAAGAATTCATGAAAGTTTATACTTTCAAAGATATATATAATTTGTTGGATAATAAAACTAAACTTACTAAGAAACAGATTGAAGATCATAAGAAATGTCTTATATTTCATAACATTAATGGAAAGTTGTATCGTTATTCAGGAGAAGAAGGGCAAAAATACATAGAAAAACTTCTTAAATTTGATGAAGAAGAACTAGACAAAGAAATAAAAGGAACAGTTGCTAATATGGGAAAAGTTAAAGGAAAAGTCAAGATTGTTAATGTTAGAGATTTAAAGCAATTTATTAAAGATACTAAGAAATTTAAAAAAGGAGAAATTTTAGTTACAACAATGACCTCTCCAATAATGGTGCCAATTATAGAGAAGGCAGGAGCAATTGTTACTGTAGAAGGTGGAATTTGTTCACATGCAGCAGTAATTTCAAGGGAATTTAAGATTCCGTGTATTGTTGGTGCAGATAATGCTACAAAAATTCTGAAAGATGGAGATTATGTTGAAGTTGATGCAAATAAAGGAGTTGTTATGGTTATAAAAAATGTTTAATCCAAAAGATTTTATTAAAAAAGGCTGTTGGCCTAATGGAGAATATTTTAATGGGCTTTATTTTAGAGGAGAAGATAAAGAATATCATAAAAAAGCCATGGGGTTAGATTATGAATCAAGAGATTTGATTACAGTAAATGATGTGTCTTTTTTCCCTGTTAAAGATAATAAAAAATATGGGAATTTTATTAAAAAAAATCCTCAAAAATTCTTAAAAAAATTTAATAAAAAATGTTTAAAAAGAATGAATGATTTAAAACAGTATGCTGATAAACATAAAAATGATGATTTTAAAAACCTTAGTGATGAAGAATTATTAAAAGAAAAAGAGAAATTTGAAGAGAAAGTAAGGGTGTGTATTCCTTTTCTTTTTCCACTACTTTTTGTTGGGGATATTGTTGAAGAAGATATTATTAAAAAGGTGCCAAACATTAAATTTGATGAGATTAGACCGATACGAAGAGTTTCTGCAGGAAGAATGAATGATGATTTATTAGAAAGTAAAAAAAGTATAAAAGAATTAGAAAAAGAGTATGCTTGGTATAATATGAATCTTACAAGAGGCCAGCCCTTAACTATAGATGATTTAAAAGAGATTAAGAAAAGTGCTAAGAAAACCATCATCATAAAAGTCAGTAAGAATGAGTATGTAAAAGAGATGCAAAAGTTGATGTGGTTCAGATTTGAGCGTATTGATGCTTATAATTATGCTTTTTATTGGATGTTTCCCCTTTATTCTGAAATATTTAGAAGGATAAAAGTAGCTGAAAAATATTGGGATGTGTTTTTACCATTTGAATTGGATGATGCTTTGATTTCTAAAAAAATACCAAAAAATTTAGATTCAAGATTTACTCATAGAGGAGTTATAAAAGAAGATGGTGTTATAAGGCATCTTACTATAAAAGAGTTTGAAAGATATAAAAGGGAGTTTATATTAGTAAAAGAGCAAAAAGATATTGTAAAAGGGAGACCTGCTTGTCCTGGGATTGTTAAAGGAAGAGTTAAAGTAGTAAAGGGTTTTGAAGATATCAAGAAAATTAAAGAGGGTAATATATTAGTTGCAGCAGAAACATTAGTTCAGTATGAACCTTATCTGCGTAAAACAAAAGCAATGGTTGTTGAGATTGGAGGTATGTTATGTCACACAGCAATTTTCGCAAGAGAATTTAAGATTCCTTGTATTGTTGGTGCAAATAACGCAACTGGGTTTTTCAAAGATAATGATCTTGTAGAAGTTGATGCAAACAAAGGGATTGTGAGAAAGATTAATAAATGATTAAAATCTTCTCAAATGAATGGAAGAAGGGACTTTTGATAAAAAAAACATTTTATGGTTTAAGGATGTTTCTATAACTGATATTCCTTTAGTAGGTGGAAAAGGAGCTTCTTTAGGTGAATTATTTAGTATTACACCAATTCCAGATGGATTTGTGGTTAGTGCTTATGCTTTTGAGAAGTTCTTAGAATCAATTAAAAAGAAAATTATGGATATTTTAGATATTGTTGATATTGAAGATACTGAAAAACTGGACAAGGCTTCTGAAGAAATAAGATCAATAATAATGGTAGAAGACATGCCTGAAGATATTAAAAAAGATATTATGGAAAATTACAAAAATCTAAGAGGTTTCGTAGCTGTTAGGTCATCTGCAACAGCAGAGGATTTACCAGAAGCTTCTTTTGCAGGCCAGCAAGATACTTATCTTAGTGTTAAAGAAGAAGATTTGCTTAATTCTGTACAAAAATGCTGGGCATCATTATTTACTTCAAGAGCAATTTATTACAGAGATATTAATAAATTCAAGCATGATGAAGTTTTGATTGCAGTAGTTGTACAAAAGATGGTTGACAGTAAAAAGGCAGGGGTTTTGTTTACTGCAAATGTTGTTACAAATTCAAAAGAAGAAATCATAATTGAAGGATCATTTGGATTAGGAGAATCTGTTGTATCAGGGCAAGTAACTCCTGATTATTATTTAATTGATAAGAACACAGAAAAGCTAAAAGAAAAGAATATTAGCAACAAATCAATGGGAATATTTATGAAAAAAGAGGGTGGTGTTGAAAAAAGATCTATTGAAAATCCTACTGAAAGGGTTTTATCTGAAAAAGAATTAAAAGAATTAACTAAAATTGGTTTAAAGATTGAACAACACTATAAACATCCACAGGATATTGAATGGGCTATAGATGATAAGATTTATATTCTTCAATCTAGACCTATAACAACACTAAAATGAATATACAAGAAGAATCTTTGGAAATACATGAGAGACTAAAAGGCAAATTAGAGATTAAATCTAAATTACCTTTAAAGAATAAGAAAGATATGTCTTTGGCTTATACGCCTGGTGTTGCTGAGCCATGTAGATATATTGCTAAAAACAAAGAGGATGTTTACAAATATACATTTAAAGGAAATTCTGTTGCTGTTATTTCTGATGGAAGTGCTGTTTTGGGATTAGGAAATATAGGTGCAGAGGCTGCTTTGCCTGTTATGGAAGGTAAAGCAATTTTATTCAAGGAGTTTGGAAATATTGATGCTTTTCCTATTTGTTTAGAATCACAAGATGTTCAGAAGAATATAGAGACAATAAGAAATATTGCTCCTGTTTTTGGGGGAATTAATCTAGAGGATTTCAAAGCTCCTGAATGTTTTGAAATTGAAGCTCAATTACAGAATTTAGGAATTCCAGTTATGCATGATGATCAGCATGGAACAGCAATTGTTTCTTTGGCTGGATTGATTAATGCTTTGAAAGTTGTTAATAAGAAAATTGAAGAAGTTAAGATTGTTTTTAGTGGTGCTGGTGCTGCTGGAATTGCAGTAGCTAAGATGTTATTGAATTATGGTGCTACTAATATTATTTTGTGTGATTCTAAAGGAATTTTATATGAAGAAAGAGGGGATTTAAACAAACATAAAGAAGAAATTGCTTTATTAACAAATAAAGAAAAAATAAAAGGTTCTTTAGCAGATGCAATTAAAGGATCTGATGTTTTTATTGGTGTTTCTGTTAAGGGTTTGGTTAGTAAAGAGATGGTTTCTTCAATGGCAAAAGATTCTATTGTTATGGCAATGGCAAATCCTGACCCAGAGATAATGCCTGATGATGCAAAAGAGGCAGGAGCAAAGGTTATTGCAACTGGAAGAAGTGATTTTCCAAACCAGGTTAATAATGTTTTAGGATTTCCAGGAGTTTTTAGAGGAGCTTTAGATGCAAGAGCTAAGAGGATAACTGAAGATATGAAGTTAGCTGCTGCAAAAGCATTGGCTTCTGTTATTGAAAATCCAACACCAGATGAAATATTGCCTTATGCTACTAATAAGGAAATTGTTCCTAAAGTATCTAAAGCTGTTAAAGAGGCTTGGGAAAACAATAATATTTAAATAAGAAGATTTTTTCTTAATGACTAAGCCCCGCTTAGCTTAGTGGCTAGAGCATTCGGCTGTAGATAAATTCACTTATTGACTTTGCTATTAAGCGTTAGGATGACAATAAGACAGCAAATACCGAAGGATCGCTGGTTCGACTCCGGCAGCGGGGATTCAATTTTTTAAAACAAAACATATTTAAAGTATTAAAATCATTAAATTTTAAAGAGGTGATTTGATGGAAATAAAGCTTTTAAAAAAGCCTAAGAATCCTATAATTATAGAAGGTTTTCCTGGTTTTGGTTTGGTTGGAACAATTGCTACTGAATTTCTTATAGATCATTTAGATGTTGAGTTGATTGGGAAGATTACAATGGATGAAAGTCCAGCTGTTGTTGCTATTCATGAAGACCATGTTGTTGAACCTTTAGGAATTTTCTATAATAAAAAATATAATTTAGTTATTATTCATGCTGTAACTGCTTCTACTGGAATAGAGTGGAAGTTATCAGATATAATCCAAAAATTAGCTAGAGATTTAGGAGCTAAAGAGATTATTAGTTTAGAAGGAGTAGGAAGTCCTGCAACAAAACCAGATGCTGAGAGAGTATTTTATTTTTCTAAAAATGTAAATGCTAAGAAGAAATTAAGTAAAATCGGTTTAAATCCATTAAAAGAGGGAATTATAATGGGTGTTACAGGTGCTTTGTTGTTAAATGTTGAGAAACCTGCTCTAAGCTGTATATTTGCAGAGACACATACTGATTTACCAGATAGCAAAGCTGCTGCAAGGGTTATAAAAGTATTAGACCAGTATTTAGGATTAAAGGTTAATCCAGATCCTTTACTTGAACAGGCAGCTAAATTCGAGGAGAAATTAAAAGGACTTCTAAAGAAAGGTGAAGAAGCAAAAGGTATGGCTGATGCCAAGAAGTTGAGTTATGTTGGTTAATGGATTATTTCCATTCTCCAAATGATGGTGTTCTTGTTTCTCCAACAAGATTCCTTGTTTTTTCAGTGTATTCTGAGACTTTTTCATAAGTCACAGATGTAAAATGCTTTGTTTGTAGTTTGATTAGTTGTTGGTAATCCAAGATATCGTCTCTCAATAAATCCCCTTGATATTGAGATTTTATTGTTGTATTATTCATTAAATTTGTGAATAATTCTGATCCTACCATAGGTATTGCTTTGCTAGCTAAAACAAACATACCAGGATGTCTTTTTACAACTTCTTTTGCGTATTGATAGTTATTTTCTAGTGTTTTTTCAGATTCCCCTGGTAATCCATAAATAAATGGTAAAATAAGGTCCATATCTGCTCCATAAAGTAAATTTAAGGCATTATCAATATCTTGTCTAGAATAAGCTTTTCCAGATTTCTCTAGAATAGTATCATTAGCTGATTCTATTCCTAAAAGTAGGTTTTTAACATTAAGTTCTCTAAACACTTCTACAATTTCTGGTGTTATTTGATCTGGAGAAGTATATATTCTGAATTTTATTTCACTTAAATGATTTGGTCTTGATTCAAGTAGTTTTTGTGGGAAATTGCCTACAACAAAAGAATCTCCTGTTTCAAAGAAATAATTAAAACCATACTTTCTATTTAGTATGTCTATTTGTTGCCAAACTTTTTCAGGAGCCATGACTCTTAATAAACTGTCTATTGAACAAAAAGTACATCTTCCATCTGTCTGTGCTTTAATACACCCTCTTATTGAGGAGATTGGAACTTGATCATTTTTATCATAAACTTTCCAATCTAAATGTTCTAAATCAAATAACATACCTAATCTAATGCTTATCTTTTGATTTTCTTTTATATTATTATTTTCTCTATATACTAAATTAGGAATATCTGAAAAAGGAATTCCTTTAACTAACATACTAAAAGAGTCTTCTCCATCTCCTACAACAGCGTAATCAATAAAAGGATTATTTCTAAGTGTTCTTTTTGCAATATGATTTATGTTAGGGCCACCAATAACAGTAGTTGCTCCTTTTAGTTTTGCTTGTCTTAAGATATTTAGAGCATTATGATAATTAGAATATTGAGAGCTCATACCAACAAAGTCTGCACTTATTGTTTTTAATATTGTATCTAGGGAATGTCTATTACCATCAATCACTTCTATGTTTGTTTCTTCAACAAACAATTCTGTTGCTTTTGCTATTAATTCTAATCCTGTTGGGGGGCCCATTAACCAATCTTTGATTGCGTGGCCTTTGTATTCTTCATCTATAGGCGGGTGTATTAATTGGATTTTCATCTCTAAAACTTAGCTTGTACTCCAAATCCACCATAAGAGCTTTTTAGATTGCCATTTATTCTATTGTGTTGTCCTTCTAAACGAAATGCAATATTCCTTTTCAAAGGTATGTTTAGAGCGTATCTAACAAAATCTCCTTCTCCACCTACACTTAATGAGGATAATACATCTGCTTTTACACCATTTATACTTGCAACTATGAAGGAATGTATGTTGTTTTTTGATGGATAATATCTCGCTATGCCTTTCATAAATGTATTTTCTGTGGGTTTTCCACTTAATGATAAAACTAAACCTGCTTCTTGATGAGCATCAACTCTTGTTCCATCAAAATGTTGTGCTGATAATCCTAAGTTATATTCTATACCCTTATACTTTCCATTAATAGGTAGATATTGAATTATTGCTCTATAGAAGTCTTTATCTCCTTCTTCATCTCCTGAATGTTGCATAAACATAATGAGACTTAAATTATTAGTAAGATTAGGTACTAATGCATCTATTCTAGATATTGGTTTTTGTTCGTTTGAGACTATTTCTGTTAAATCAATATTTGCAGTTGGTTTATTAGCTGCACTTGCTATTGAAGCTGCAGTTAAGAAAGTTATTACTGCTTTGTTTGGTTCTTTCATTCTTGTTTTACCTCCAAGATATTTTGATTATTACTTAATAGTGGTAATGTAGATTGTATATAAATACTCCCTACCCCTAAAGGGGGAGAAATAGATATATTTATATATTATAATAACTCAGTAAATGTATGAATAAAGAACTGTTGGAAGAGATTGGTTTAACAAAGTCAGAAATCAATGTTTATTTGGCATTATTAGAGCTAGGAAGCTCTTCTACAGGAAAAATAGTAGATAAATCTGGTGCTTCTTCATCTAAGATTTATGAAATTCTTGATAAATTGATGCAAAAAGGCCTTGTTAGTTTTATTATTAAGTCTGGAGTTAAATACTTTGAAGCTGCTCCTCCTGAAAGGATTATGGATTACATGATGGAAAAAGAGGAAAAATTCAATCAACAGAAAAAAGAAATTAACAAGATTATTCCTGAACTTAAACTTAAACAAAAACTTTCAAAATACAAATCAGAAGCAACAATTTTTAAAGGATTAAAAGGAGGAGAAACAGCGTTTAGATATTTAGTCAATTCTATGACTAAAGATGATGAATGGGTAGGTTTTGTCATATCTTTTAACAACAGAAGATATTTTGATTTGTTAACTAAAATTCATGAATGGAGAGCTAAGAAAGGGTTAAAATCAAGGATGATATTTAATGAAAAGGATAAAAATGATGGGAAAGTTAGAGAAAAACTTTCTCATACTAAAGTGAAATATGTTCCTGATGAACTACAAACCCCTTCAATTGTCAATGTTGCTGGTAATATAACTTTGATTAATGTAATGGCTGAAGAGATTACTGTTTTTATGATTGAAAGTAAAGAAGTAGCAGATTCTTTTAGAAATCAGTTTGAGATGAGGTGGAACCAAGATACAGTAGTAAGTAAAAGTATGGGTGCTTTAAGTGATGCTGTAAATAATTTTATTAGTGGATTGGAACCTGGAGAAGATTATCGGGTGTTTGGGGCCACTTTTGGGGAAAAAGGAGAAGATAAAAAATATGCTGACTTCTTCAGGAAGATTCATAAAAGAAGATTAGAAGAAGGAATTAAGGGTAAAATGTTGTTTCAACAAGAGTCAAAAGAATTCATTAAAAAATACACACCCTATAGGCAATACATAGAGGGAGAAAATACAGAATACAAATTCCTTCCATACAAAACTGATTCTCCTGTCGCAACATTCTCATCTAAAAATAGAACTTTATTAGTGATTCAAAAGAAAGAACCCATCATTATAACTATTAATAATAAAGAAGTTTCAAAGTCTTTTAATAAAAACTTTGAAGCATTATGGAATCAGGAAGCTCGGGTTTTGAAAGGAATTGATGCAGTACAGGATATATTTGAAGAGATGTTAAAGTATGGTGAAGTAGATTTTATTGGGGCTAGAGGTTATTTTGTTGATGAAAGACCTAAATTTATTGATGAATGGGAAAAAAGAGCTATTAAAAAAGGTTTTAAGATGAGGAATATTGTTGATCCTGAAGTTAGGGGCCATAGAATCACTACATTTCCTTTTGTTAAGACAAAATATACTTTACCAAAAGAGTTTAGTCAATTAAGTGTGTTCTGGATTTATGGTAATAGAGTTGTGATTACTAATTGGATGGAAAAAGAACCAATTGTGATAATTATAGATAATAAAAATTTATATAATATGTATAAACAACAATTTGAATTGTTGTGGAAAAAGGATAAATTTTAAGATGGTAAAAAAACTAAAATATGTTATACAAAAACATGATGCTTCTCATTTACATTATGATTTACGTCTAGAAATAGATAATGTTGCTAGATCTTGGGCCATTCCTAAAGAGCCTTCTTCAAAAGAAGGTGTTAAAAGATTAGCAATTCTAGTTGAAGATCATTCTGTTGAGTATATGGATTTTGAAGGTAAAATTACAGAAGGTTATGGTAAGGGTTCTGTTAAGATATGGGATAAAGGTTTTTGGGAGCCTGAGAGTGTTAAGGAGAATAAGATTGTTGCTATTATTCACGGTAAAAAACTAAAAGGAAGATTTACTCTAGTTCATTTTAAAGAAAAGAATTGGTTGTTTTTCAAAGCTAAGGGGTAATTTCATCAAGACTATCAACAATAACGCATTCTTCGGAAATTCCATTTTTTCTTCAATGAATCCACTTGGATGAACAAATACTTTTCCAATACCTGCTCTAACAGCAGATATTGCTCCAGAGGGGTTATCTTCTATAGCTATTGTGTTTTGTGGATCTACACCAATTTCTTCACAGGCTTTTAACCAAAGATCTGGATATGGTTTTTTTCTTTCGACGTCTTCTTCCCCTAATACTATTTCAAAATATTTTAAGAGATCGAATTTACTAATTTTGGCTATTACTTCTTCTCGTTGAGAAGAAGATACTAATGCAAGAGGATAGTCACCATAAAACCTTTCTATTAATTGTTGAGCACCAGGCATTATTTGTAATCTTTCTTGGATTAGTCGGATGCATAATGCTGTTTTTGCTCTTAGAACATCTTCCACATTAACATCAAGGTTATAATCCTTTATTAATTTTCTACTCCCTGTTTGATCAAGCATCCATCTTTGTATGTATTCTGCTTTGCTTATCTCGACACCATCAGGTAAAAGGGGGTTAAAGATTTGTTTAGCTGCTTGAAAATACATTGGTTCTGAATCTACTAAAGTACCATCATTATCGAATAAAACAGCCTCAATCATAATTAGATGTAATTAGTATTGTTTTTATAAAATTTTGCAATAACTTTTGATTTGATTGTTTTTTAATAAAGAATAGGTGTCTACAAAAAAGCAAAGTTTTATAAATGTAGACACCTTATATGTTAATAATGTTTATTGAAATTAGAAAGCAAGGTAAAAAGAAAAAATATTATTTAATTCATTCTTATAGGTTAGGAGATAAAGTTAATAGAATTTCAAGATATCTTGGTTCTGATTTAGATAAAAAAACGCTTGAAAAATTAAAAAAAATATCCGAAAAAATAATTTTTGAACAGATTAAAGAAAAAAGTTTGTTTGAATTTGAGTTAAGCAAAGAAGAAATTGGATATTATAAAAAATATGAAAATAAATTAGAAATAAACCATTTTCAAGTAAATTGGAAAAGATTCACACAAGAATTTGTTTTTAATACAAATGCTATTGAGGGGTCAATGGTAGATTATTCTGAGGTTAAAGATCTTCTTGGAAAAAAAGATGAACCAAAAAATAATGATGAGATTGAAACAATTAATGTGGCAAAGGCTGTTGAATATATAAAAACAACTAAGGATGATTTTTCTATTGGTTTTATTAGAAAACTTCATGAGCTATGTTTTGATAAAACCAAATCTTTTGCAGGAGAACTAAGAGATGTTGAAGTTATTATTAGAGATAAAATAGGTAAAGTAATTCACCAAGGCGCACCTGTAAAAGATGTTGAGAAACTTTTAAAGAATTTAGTTAGATGGTTTAATGAACATAAAAAGAAGTACCCTCCTTTATTGCTTGCTGCTCTTGTCCATAATCAATTTGAGAATATTCATCCATTCCAAGATGGGAATGGAAGAGTTGGAAGATTACTATTAAATTATATTTTGCTTCAATTTGATTATCCTCCATTAAATATTAGATTAAAAGATAGGGAAAAGTATTATAGGGTTCTTCAGGAATTTGATAAAGATAATGATATAAAACCCACATTAAGGTTTTTTATATTAGAGTATAGAAAACAATACAAATAGGTGTCTACATTTTTATTATGTTGTAGTCACCTAATTAAACTCACTTTTTGATTTCTTACTAAAGGTTCTAATTATAATCTATATTGAGTATTGGTTTTAGTGAAGTCTCTAAAATGGCTGAAACGTCTGAAATCAAGCCTTATAAGGCCTATAAAGCTCTAAAAGGGTGCTATTTGTGGTGCCTAATGAACTCTTTTTTAGGCTTTTGCCGTAGCAAAAGTGAGTGCTCACTGTATTTTTCGCTCACTTTTTGATTAAAAATTTTAATTATATCTTTTAAAATATATTTTAGAATATTTATAATGAAGAACAATATTATTTAATATTTATTTTGTAATAGTTTTAATAGAACAAATAGATTATAATATTTGTTTTAAAAGACAATAATTCATATAAATGGTTAATTTAATAGACGACAATCAACCACAAATTATTTATATGATTACTTTGATTTTTCTGTGAATTTTGTCAATTTTGTATTGTTTTTTGACTTTGGTTTTTGCTTAAATTTCTCTATTAGCTTTTCTTCATAGAGCTCTTGAGTGTCTGTTATTGAAGGAATTCCGTACATTTGTAAAGTAGTCCTAGCGTCTGCATGGCCAGCAATTCTTTGGACCATGTTAAAGGGTATTCCAGCTGCTAAACTCAGTCGAGAAAAGCTATGACGAAAGATATGAGGATTTAGGTTCTTTAGATTTGGATTTGGGTTATTAACATGCGCTCTTTTGGCTGCGTTAGCCACAATACGGTTTATTTGGCTTAATGAGATGCCATCAGAGGTTTTTTTATTGCTTTGGATTAAAAAGCCTGTTTTTCGGCCTTCTAAATAGAATTTTATTACTTGAATGGTATCATCGTCAATTGGAACTGATCTTGATTTTGGATCTTTTTCATTTGCTCCTTTTCCCTTAGCAATAAATAGTCTTTTCCTCTCAAAATCAACATCTTTTGCTTTTAGGTTAGCTAGTTCAAAGCGCCTCATTCCTGTTCTTGCTAACAGCTTTAGAACTAGGCTTTCTTTTAGATTTTTAGCTGCAGCTATGATGCTGTTTATTTCATCCCATCCAAGATAGTATTCGTTAAATTTTTTTGCCATTTTGAAAAGCCATAAACCTTTTTCAAAGCTTTAAATTAAAAAGCCATAAACCTTTTTCAAAGCTTTAATTTCACTAAAAAATGCAACACTTGTATTTAAATGTTGTGTTTTGGCCAAAAAATGCCTTAAAAATGAAACAGAATACTGAGAAGTGTTGCATTTTCAATAAAATTGCCTTTATTTTTGATTTTAGGCCTTGAAATGTGGTTGGATTAATGATTTCTATGTTTTGAAAGAAATTTAAGCAAAAAAGGCCTTTAAAATCCTATCCTTCTATGAAATGTGCTAGGGCACTTTGTTTAGAGAAATCTGCGTTGATTTTCAATACGTTTTTCTTTGTTTGTAGTGTTTTGAAATATGAGCTTAATTTGATCTTTGTTGTGTCGTCGGAATAGCTCTTTATGATTGGAATTCCTTTTTCAATTAAGATTGTTAGATAGTTCATTACAAGTGTTTCTGATAGCCTAACTTTTGTTGAGATGTTTTTGTAGGTTGTGTACTCTCTTTCTTCACATTGAGTATAAAGAGCTAAAAAGATCTCTTTTTCGATTGTGGTTAGCTTTGGCATTTCAGGGTTTTTTTTGTGTTTATTCAGACCTATTACCATTGACATTTCGTCGATTCTTTCTGATAGTTTGTTTATTCTTGGGTCAACTTTGAGAGAATATTCGTAGTTTGATTGTATCTCGTTTGTGTTTTGGTTGATTGAACTTAGGTGATCTTCAACTTGCTCTTTTAGGATTTCTATCTCTTTTTTTAGTTTTTTGTTGGAATTAAAAAGGGACCTTACCGAAGAAGAAATCTTTTTCAAGTTAAAATTTGACAACACCTTTTTTGCACCCAAGCTTTTTAGGAAATTGATTCTTTAAATATATTTATATTTTACAATAGATATTTTTTACTTTACTTTAAGCGTATCATAAACGTATTTTTTCTCTTTTTTCTCGTGAATAACTGATATATCATGATCTTGTTCTAGTTCTTCTAAAAGCCTGTAGAATGTGCTTTTTGAGCAGAGTGCTTGTTCTTCTACAAGGATGTCTCTTAGTTGTAGAGCTGAGATTTTTCCGTATTTCATTATCAATGTTCTAATGATGGTTTTTATGTGTTCTTTACTCGATCTTGCGATTTTTCTAATGAGTTTTTCTTTTAAGTGGATAGGTGGAACATTAGGATCTGGCTTTTCTAGTTGTTGTTGTTCTATGCTGTTTTTAATGGTTTTTTGTTCCTCATTTAACTCTTCAATTTTAGTATTTATCCTCTCTATTTGAGGTATTAGATGGTTTACAGAAGATGATTTTGATAGTGTTTCAATTCTCGCTTGAATATGCTCTATTTGGTATTTTAATGAGAGAACTGTACGTTGAGATTGGTAGAGAGAATCAACTTTTGAGTTTAGTCTATCAACTTTATTTTCTAAAGGTGTGATGGAGTAGTAGGAATCCATTAACTGTCTTAACTCCTCACTTGATTTTGGAACATACATGATTTGTTTTTGAAGATGATGGATAACTTTTTCCTGTTGGATTGTTTTGTTGTAAAGGTAGTTAAGCCATTCAAATATTTTGGAGATGTCTCCTTTAACTCCTTGGAAAGAAGTTTGTAAAGTATAATGAAGATTTTCATCTCTTTTTTTTGTTGAAAAAAGCTTCATGTTAAGTGTAAAGTATGTATTATCATATATAAAGATTTCTATTTAATGGGACTATATGGGATGTTCCCAGGATGGTCCTAGGACTATTTTGGGAATGACTTTAACACGGTAGAAGAGTCATTCCCAGGACTATCTTGGGAATGTCTTAGGACTATCTGGGAATGACTTGGGAATGAATAGAAAAGAATATCGACAGAGAACTTTTTTTGTTATGAATTAAAATGGGACTATGTTGGGAATGAAATGGGAATGACTTTTTTGTTTTATTTTTTGTTAAAAATATAGGTTTTGAATTTATTTTTGTTTTAAAAAATGATTAAAAATTTTATTTTAAAAAAATTAATTTAAAGATTGGCAAAAGATTTAAATAAAAATAAAGATTAAAAAATAAAATGGTTGAAATATCAAAATCAAGGTTGGGGATTATTTTAAGCAAATTAAAAGGATTTGAAGATCCCAAAGTGATGGCTGAACAATATATAGTAGATTCTGAAATAGCTAGTGATGTTCTTTGGCATGCTCTTTATGCGCAAAGAGTAAGTGGTTGTAATATGGCTGATTTGGGATGTGGTACAGGTATATTAGGTATTGGGGCTTTATTATTGGGGGCAAAAAAGGTATATTTTGTAGATAACGATAAAAGCAGTTTAGATATAGCAAAATCCAACTATTTACACATAAAAAGTGAGAGTTCGTTAATAAGGGGAAAGGCTATATTTGTATGCCAAGATGTAGTGGATTTTGATAAAAAGGTGGATACAGTCATTATGAACCCTCCTTTTGGGGTAAAAGTGAGACATGCTGATAAAACCTTTCTTGAAAAGGCTGTTCAGATAGCTAAAACAATATACTCTTTTCATAAAAGTGAGAGTAAGGGGTTTATTTCATCTTTTTCAAAGGATAATGGCTTTAGTTTGAAGGAAACTATTGATTTTTCATGGCCTCTGAAGCAGACAATGGGGTTTCATCGTCGGAGAATAAAGAGGATAAACGTCAGTTGTTTTGTGTTTGAGAAGATTTAGAAACCTTTTTAAATAAGCTCATTTTCTCTGTATTATTATGGAAATCAAAAAAATTGAAGAGGGGAAAAACAAATTTGTTTTTGAGATTGACGATGTTTCTCATGGCTTTTGCAATATGCTTAAAGAGAGGTTATTAGAGGACAGCCATGTAAAAACAGCTACATATAAGGTAGAACATCCTCTTATTAATATTCCTAAGTTTTTGGTTGAGACTGATGGTGCAAATCCTAGAAATGCTGTGCTTAGTGCAGTAAAAAAGCTAAAGACCTTTGCAGATAAAACACGTAAAGATTTATCAAAGGAATTAAAATAATTCTATGGTACTAAACCAAGGAGAAGGAAAAGAACTTATTAAGTTGGCTAGGCAGAGTATTAATTCTTATTTTTCTGATTCAGATTTAAAGATTAGTGAAGATATTAAGAAGAGATTTTTGACTAAACAGGGTGTTTTTGTGACTCTGAATTTGAATAAACAATTAAGAGGTTGTATTGGTTTTCCAGAGCCTACTTTGCCTTTGTATAAGGCTGTTAGTGAAGCTGCACAATCAGCTGCTTTTGGAGATCCGAGATTTAATCCTTTGAATAAAGATGAGTTTAAAGATGTTAAGATTGAGATGTCTGTTTTAAGTGTTCCTGAGTTGATTGATGTTAAGGATTCTAAAGAGTATTTAGATAAGATTAAGATTGGTGAAGATGGTTTGATTATTAGATCTGAGTTTGGTTCTGGTTTATTATTGCCTCAGGTATTTGCAGAATATAATTGTGATGTTATTAAGGCTTTGGAAATGACTTGTCAAAAGGCTAATTTAAGCTCTGATGCTTGGAAAGATGCTAATACTAAGGTATATAAGTTCCAGGCTCAGATATTTGAAGAATAGTATAGTTTTCTGTATATTAGCTGAAATGCTTGTTTTAGGGCCTTAGAGAGCTTATTACCATGTTAAAAAGAGTGTATTTTGTAGTGCCTAATAGAAGGCTTTGTGTAATAATTAAGAAAGAGTTTGAAATAGAAACTAACCAAAACTTATTTTTTTAATAGAAGGATTAAGAACTATCTTTAGTTGTTGCATTAATTTAGCACCTATGATAACATCACATGAAGTCATATTGAATAAACAGAATTTCGGTTTTTTTATTTGAAATCCTTCAATATTTAATAATTCTAATTTAATAATCTGACCTTGCCTTTCAGTTCCATCAACAAATATTACATCACATTTTTTATGATATTCGTTAATACCTATATCATAAATCGTTCCATTAGTCTCAATAAAATTTTCATTTATATAATTACGTGTTGCACCAGTATCAAAAAGTGCCCTTAATTTCTTGCCTTTATTATTAGAACCAAGCACAACTATGTCTTTTTTTATTTGCCCCATGTTTAAAACATTACAACTCCTTCTTTGAAGGCATCAACTTTCTTAGTTTCCCAATTTATCATTAGCATAGATACTATTTCTGGGTCTTGAGTAGTTGAATATTTAACTAGAACTTTCCAATGACCATTTATTCTTTTTGTGTAAATTATTCTTATCTCATTTATACTTTGCACATCTTCCATATAGGTTTCTGCTATCTTTTTGATTACTTCAATTTCTGTTGGGCTTTCTTTCACAGAACAGGGTTGAACTACTTCAGCCTCTTCATTTTTTTCTTCTACTTCTTCTTTCGGTTCTTCTTTAGGAACTTCTTCTGATTGTTTTTCTTCTGGTTCTGTCATTTTAACTCCTTTTAAATAGTAATAAATTTCTTTCTAATAAAAAGAATGAATTATTCTTTATAAGGTTTATTGTTTTAATTTTAGAATTAGGTGTGCCACTCTTTTTTTTCATTTATTTTCGCCCATTTACTAATGTTATAGCTACATAGTTTATTAAGAAGTTTATCTTTAAAAATCTTTTCCTTTTACCATAATCCAATAGAAAGCTTAATATATAAAATAATACAGAGATTTTAAGATGGGGAAGATATTAATTGGGCCTGCTGGGACAGGCGGGAGTTCTGAAGAAGGATTTAGAAGAATTAAAGAATTAGGATTAGATGCAGTTGAAGTAGAATTTACTTATAATATTTGGATGAAAAAAGAAGATGCTGTAAAACTTAATAAATTAAACAAGGAATTAAAATTAAGGTTTAGTATTCATGCTCCTTATTTTGTTAATTTAGCTTCGTTTGAAAGGCCAAAAGTTCATGCTTCTAAATCAAGAATCTTAAAGAGTTGTGAAATAGGTCATTATTTAGGAGCCAAGTATATTGTGTTTCATGCTGGTTTTTATCAAAAGAAAGACCCTGAAATAATTTATCATACTATTAAAAAAGAGATTCTGGATATGATGGAAGTTATAAAAGAGAAAAAGTGGAAGGTTGTTCTGGCTCCTGAAACAACTGGAAAAGCCTCTCAGTTTGGTAGTTTAGATGAATTAATCAGATTAAAGAAAGAAACAGGTTGTAATTTGTGTGTTGATTTTGCTCATTTAAGAGCTAGGAATAAAGGAAAAATAGATTATGATGAAGTTATGAAAAAGCTAAAACCATTAGGTCATATTCATGCGCACTTTTCTGGTATTGAGTGGACTGACAAAGGTGAAAGAAGGCATTTGTTAACAGAAGTAAAAGATATGAAAGATCTGTTTAATTATTTGAAAAAGTATAAAATAGATGTAACAATAATTAATGAAAGCCCTGACCCTTTTGGTGATGCTGTTAAGATGAAAAAGCTGCTTTAGAATTCTTTCAAATGGTTACGCCCATTTGATATGCAATAAGCGACATTCAAAGCTAACGCTTTGAAGTCCCTTCAACTTATCTTTAGAATATGAATGGGCCCAGTGAGAATTGAACTCACGATCCCCACCATGTCGAGGTGGTGTCATAGCCGCTAGACCATGGGCCCCTGAATATTTTAGTAATGTTAAGATATATAAAAAAGTTGCTAAAAGAAAAGCCCTCGGCGAGATCTGCACTCGCGACCTCCACCTTTTTGTAGTTTATACCAAGGTGGCGCAATAGCTACTATGCTACGAGGGCGTAGTTTCTTGTGTTTTTGTTACATATTTAAAATTTGTTGTTTTTGATACAGAAAGATTTATATATTTCTTTTGAAATGTTTTTTAGATGGAAGAAGGAAGTCATCATGAAGGGGAAATTGTAATTAAGATAACTCCTAGAAATCTTGAAAGGCTTATTTATATTTTAATAATAATAGGGTTGGTTATATTTTCTGTTGTTAAATTAAAAGTAGGAGAGTGTCCTGAAGTAGAAGAATGTGGTGCTGTTGATACAACTCCAACTGAAGAGGTTACTCCTCCTGATGATACAACTGCAACTACTACTGTTACTACAACAACTACTGATGATGATACAACTCCATCTCTTTCTGGAGAGGTTGAATTTTTACTAACAGACGTTAAGTTATGTGTAGAAGATGAGGATAATGATCAAGGAATGTTTGATAGTGTGAGTATATATATAAAAAATGGTTATAAAAGAACGTTTGAAGGAGAAATACAATTTTATCTTTGGGAAGGGAGAATTTTAGATGAGATTGAAGATAAGTCAGCATTTATTGATAATATAAAGATTCTGTCTGGTGCTCCTTTGAGTACTACATTTACTGTTGATAGTGGCAGGTTCTCAAACAAAGGTCGTTTTGTTGGAATTGATAATTCTAAAAAGGTTAAAGCTGTTCTTATAGATGCTGGTACAAATACAGAGATTAAGGAAATAACATTTCCTGATGATTTAGAAGCAACTGTTGAATGTTAAACTTTTTCTTTAGTTAAATTTATAAATAAATGAGGATAATTTATGAATATATGTGAGGGTAACAAAGTCTGGTCAAATGTGCAGGACTTAAGATCCTGTGGCTTAGTGCCTTCGGGGGTTCGAATCCCCTCCCTCACATTATTATAATTTAATGTGTTTTAAATTCTCTAGGTGATTTGATGGCACTCTTAACGTAAATTTTATATATAAATGTGATTTCTTAAATTTTAATGAGAAAAGGAATTGATTATATTGGGGTTGGTACAGGAGCACTAATATTTAATGAAGATGGAAAAGTATTCTTAGCTAAACGCGGTCCAAAATCGAGAAATGAAGCAGGAAAATGGGACTTCCCGGGTGGTTCTGTAGATTTTGGTGAAAAATGTGAAGAAGCCATCAAAAGAGAAATAAAAGAAGAGTTTGGTTTTGATATAGATATTTTAGAATTATTAGAAGTTGTGGATCATATAATACAAGAAGAAGGTCAACATTGGGTATCACCTGCCTTTATTGCAAAATATAAATCTGGAACTCCAAAAATATTGGAACCAGGCAAATGTAGTGATATTAAATGGGTTGATATAGAAAGTATTGATAAAGATTCTTTGACTTCCTCAAGTAGGGAAAACTTAATAACATATTTGCAAAGAATGAATTCTAAATAAAAACTAAAATTTTAGTTCTTTGAAATCATCAATATTTATTCCATATTTTTCATAGACTTTTTGAACTCCTATAGAAGTAGTCTGGTTCATGTCAAAACCCAGTAATTTTACTGTTTTTTCTATTTCTTCAGTAGATTTAGCTTCAATCTCTAGATATGATGGAATTTTAGGCCAGAAATCAATTTCAATTTCTACATTACCTAATTTGTAACTGATTCTCTTGTTTTCCTGATACGCTTTAGGAAGAAATCCTAATTTATTAAGTAAAAGGTTGGTTTTTTCAAAGTTGTTGACTTCTATTTCTGTTTCTTTTGTACCATCAATACCATCATGTTGTATTTGTTTTAGAGTTAGTGTTACTTTATCTCCTTGATCCCTTAATCTAATCCATGTATGTTTATGAGTGGAAACTACATCATAGACATATCTTTTCATACTTCTTTCTAGATGTTTTTTAGCTCCTACTTCTTCTAGCTTGTTTTTTATTTGTTCAACATCTATATCTAGGATTTTGACTTCAAACTCTGTTTCCATGTTTTGAGAGTATCTGAAGAAATACATAAACTTATCGTTTTGAAAGAGTAAGGTTTTTATAGTACTGTTGGAATAGGTATATATGAAAGAAAAAGATCATCGGAATTATTTAGCAAAGGTTGTTGATACTAATAAGGATGGTAAACCTGTTGTTCAATTGTTTACCTTAAAGTTAGAAGGTAGTTCTTTTGATTATGAAGAGTGTGATATTGAGAGGATGGATTGGGATGTTGCAAAAAAAATATACAGTGTAATTGGATTTATAAAATAATTAGTTTTAAAAAGTCCTGTTTAATACTTGTTCTATGGAAATTTTAAAAGATACTGAAATAATAGATTTGGCTTTATATCTAAAAAAAGAGAAGATTTTGGTAATATCAGACACTCATATTGGTTATGAAGAGGCTCTTAACAAACAAGGAGTGTTTGTTCCAAGAATAAGTTTTAAAGAAGTTGTGTTGAAATTAGAGAAAATATTAAGCAAAACAGGTAAATTAGATAGAATAATTGTTAATGGTGATATAAAGCATGAGTTTGGTAAGATTTCTGAAACAGAGTGGAGGCATACTTTAAGGTTGTTGGATTTTTTATCCAATCATTGTAAAGAGGTTATCTTAGTAAAAGGAAATCATGACACTATTTTAGGTCCGATTGCAAATAAAAGAAAAGTAAAGGTAACAAATTATGTTAAAGTAAATGATATTTTGCTTATTCATGGTGATGTTTTAGTAAAAAAGGAATTATTAAAAAGTGTTAAAACAATAATAATTGGTCATGAGCATCCTGCTGTAACTATCAGAGATGCTGCAAGAGCTGAAAAGTATAAGTGTTTTTTAAAAGGAAGGTATTTGAGAAGGAATTTAATTGTTATGCCTTCTTTTAACTTGCTTGTTTATGGTTTGGATGTAACATCTGTAAAAAAGTTTTCTCCTTTTTTGAAACAAAAGCTAGATAATTTTGAGGTTTATGTTATAGGTGATAAAGTTTATAATTTTGGGAAGTTGAAAAAGTTATCATAAGATTTATATATTTCTATATGTTGTGTTAATAATATGTATGATAAATGCGAAGCGTGTGGGAAATGGATAAAAGGCGCGAGCGATTGCAAATTAACTTCACATGACGGAGACACAATACATACATTTTGCAAAGAATGTTATGAAACAAGATCAAAAGAAAAGCAATAACAACTGAATTATGACAAATCCAAAATGCACTTTATGTAATTCTGAAATGGAACAGGTAGATAAAAAAAGAGTAGTTGGTACTGAATATTTGATATGGAGATGCAGTAAATGCAAACGTAATGTTGCTAAATCAAGTTAGAGGTAAAAAATAATTTAGTTAGTTTTATAAATAATCTATCTCTTTTTCTTTAGATTACGGGCTCATAGCTCAGCCTGGTTAGAGCGATCGCCTCTTAATCTAGAAAAGAAAGCGATAGGTCGGGGGTTCGAATCCCCTTGGGCCCATTTCAAAAAGTAAAGTTTATATATGAAAGAGTAAATTATATGATTATGCTTAATAAAAGAGGCCAAGTAACTATTTTTATAATAATTGGGATTATTATTATCGCATCTTTAATCTTTTTTTCTATGCAAACAGACTTAACAATGAGAGGGGATGTTTGGATAGAAGAAACTTCAAAAATACCTGCTGATGTTATTCCAATAAAAAATTATGTTGATAACTGTATCAAGGATATTGTTGAAGATGAAGTTATATGGCTGAGTTTACAAGGTGGTTATTATAATGTAGTTGATGGTTATGATTATGAATTTATTGAAATTCCTTTTTATTTTTATTTAGGAGAATCAAAGTTTCCTTCGAAGAGTGTAATTGAAAGAGAATTTTCTAAGTATATGGAAGATAAATTGCCAGAATGTATTAATGATTTTGAATCTTTTAGGGAAATTGGATATGAGATTAATGCAGGCAGTATTTCTGTTGATACTTCTTTGGGTAAAATGCTTAATATGAAGGTTAAGTATCCTATTTCTGTTAAAAAACAGGAATCAAAAACAGATATAAAGAGTTTTTATTTGGATTATAATTTTAATTTTGATAAATTGTATAATATTCTTTCAGATTTTGCTGTAGAACACCAAAAAAATCCTGATTTTGTTCCTATTGGTCATTTATCATTAGCTGCTTATAATAATGGCTTTACTTATGATTTAATTTATGGTGATAATAATTCTGTTGTTTATTCTTTGATTTTTAATGATTTATTAGATGATGAGAAAACTTTATTATTTAATTTTGCAGCCCAATATGGTTGGTATGAATTACAAGCAGTGGCTGAAGATATTCAACTAAAATCAATACCACCTCAACAGGCTTTCCCTGATTATGAATTTGTTTATCAGGTCGTTTCATTAAATGCTACTAATCTTAAATTTAGTGATTTTTCTGGTTTGTTTGATATTGATGAAAATACTGGTGTAATTAGATTTACTCCAAATATAGAAGATAGAGGAACACATTCTGTTATGATTAAAGCAGAGGATGATAATGGAAATGAAGGTAGTGTTGTGTTTGAGTTAGAGGTTGTTACTGAAAATAATCCACCTGTAATTGAAGATCTTCAAGATCTTCATTTTTATGTTGGGGATGACGTTTCTTCAGCTTTGGTTAGAGCACCTGTACATGCAACAGATCCTGATGGAGATGCTATTTGGTTTGCTGTAGAAACTTCTTTGCCTAATTTTAATATTAATCCTTCAACTGGTGATATGAGTTTTGCACCAGAACCTGGTCAAGAAGGAAGATATACTGTAACTGTCTTAGTATTTGATGTAAATACAGAATCTGATAGTGATTCATTTATCGTAGAAGTTGAAAAATGGGAAAGACCATAGGTAAGATGAATAAATCAAAAATCTTAGTAATTAGTGTTGTTTTTTTAGTTATGTTTTCTTTTGTTGTTATTTCTGATGATGAACAAAAACCTTATAATGAAATGAGTAGAGGTGAACAAGAAGAATTTTTAATAGAACTGTTTGGAGAAGGAACAACAGTTACTCCAGATGATGTTTCTATTGATCCATACACAGGTACGGTTTTTATTAATACAGGTTATGCTGTATTAACTGATATTGGTTTTCCTGTTGTGTTGAACGGAGGTACTGTATTTGTTTCTTCTTCTGATCAAGAGCCTTATACTGGAACAATAGAGATTCAAGATGGTGGAACGATTTGGGGAGCAAATGGTAGGTTTAATTTTGGTAAAGGTGGTAGTGTTGATGTTGTTAATGGGGTTATTCAGTTTCAAAATGTTGATCTTAAAGAAGGTACTGAATTCAATCATCCAACTATTGAACATGGACATGTTATGATTCATGGTGAAAGGATTAGCTATGATAGTGAAACTGGACAAATAACTAGTAAAAATCTTAAGATATTTGATATTGAGATTAATTCTGAGTTTGATAATCTACCTTTTGTTTATGATATTGCAACTAATAAAGTAACTGTTGTTGACAATGGATGGGTTAGTATAATGCATAGAAGTATTGTAGATAATGAAATTGTTAATAAAGAAATGATATTGTTAGATGGGGCTGTTAGTTTTGGTGATAATTATTATCTTAATAGTCTTACTCTAGATGGCGGTTCTGTTTTGACTATGGTTATTAAAAATGAGGAAGAAGAAAGAGATGAAAGTAGTCAGGTAACTATCGGTGTATCTAAGGATACTTGTATTGGTGTAGCAGCTGCAGCACCAGGTTGTGTAAATGATGGAAATAGTATAATACTAATGGAATCAGAAACTAGAACTTATCCTTATCCTTTTACTTCTGATTTATTTATTGATACTGCAAATGATGAAAAAGAGGATAATAAAATTGATATAGAGTTTTGGAATGTTGGACCTGGGCCAGATGATATTAATAATATTTTTGTAAATGAAATTGAAGGGGGTTCTAGAGTGGATATGGAAGTTGTTACATTTGAGCGTTTAGCTGATGGAAGAACAGAATCTCCTGCTTCTAGTGTAGTAAGGTTTGTTTTTAGTGAAGATAGTGTAATTTCACAAAGTGATTTAAGTGGGATGAGAACAAATATTATGTATGTTGATGGAAGGTGGGAAGGAGAGGGTGTTCCATGGATGATTTATAATGGAAAAGAGTTGACAGGAGATGAAGTTGGGGCAACAGCTAGGGACGTAGCTGGTGATTTTTATGATTTTAATGGTAGGTTGAGTGATTATTTAGATTTGATGCCTCCCCCTCCTGAATTCCAAGACATTGTTGGGGATGTTGATGTTTCAGAAGTTGTTAAAGAATTTGCTAGTAATGCTTTAGAAATGGGTGTTGTAAGTAATCATTTTGGAGAAGAAGTGCATCATTTTGGTGTTGAAGTAAATGGAGAAGAAATAGGTATGCCAAGAGGAGTAATTAAAGGATCTTTTACTGATAGTAATGGTAATGGACAATACGATCAAGGAGAAAAAATGGATATACATGCTGATTATATAATGGGTGATCCAAATGGTGGTGGTGCACTATATAGAAATGAGTTTGTTTCAGTAGATGAGGGATTTAGTTATAGTACAGAATATGATGTGTTAGTTAATCAAGATGGTAGAACAGGAATTAGTACATTTCCAAAAGCATCATCAACAATGGATACACCAAATATCATAAAAGAAAGAATATTAGGACTATTAGCAAATCCTGACTTAACTAGACCTTTAACTCAAGAAGAATTAAAAGACATGAATATGGGAACAACTATAATTAGAAATCCTACACCTTAATGATTCAAGATAGGGAAATCTTTATATAACTCCTTTCTTTTGTTTTTAGAATGACTGAAGAATCAGAAGGAACTCATTGGGCTGATCAGACAGCAGATTCTATTATTGAGAAAAGGGGGAATAAAAAAGAGTATGTTGTTGCTACTGGTGCAACTCCAAGCGGTATTCTACATGTCGGTAATTTTAGAGAGTTTATTATGGGAGATTTTATTGCAAAAGCTCTGAGACATAAAGGGAAAAAGGCTATTCACTGCCATTATTGGGATGATTATGATGTTTTTAGAAAGGTTCCTGTAAATATGCCAAAACAGGGTGTTTTAAAAAAGTGTTTAAGAAAACCTTTAGTAGATGTTCCTGATGTTATTGACGGAAAACATAAGAATTATACAACTCATTTTGAGGAAGATTTTGAACATTATTTGCCAATTGTTGGGTTAAGTCCTGAAATTATTAGAAACAGCGAGCAATATCAGAAGTGCGTTTTAGCTGACCAAATAAAAACAGCTTTGGAGAAGACAGATAAGATAAAAGAATTTCTTAATGAATATAGAAAAGAAGATTTAGCAGAAGAATGGCTACCTATTTCTGTTTATGATGAAAAGACTCATTTTGAGGCTACAGAAACAAGGTATCCTGGTGGATATGAGATTGAATATAAAGATAATGATGGAAATTGGCAGAAATTTGATTTTAGAAAAAAGGGTTTTATAAAACTAAAGTATCGTATTCAGGTTCCTGCTTTTTGGCAGTATAAGGGTGTTGATTTTGAGAGTGCTGGTAAAGACCATTATGCTTCTGGAGGTGTTTTTGATATTGCACCAAAGCTTGCAAAAGAGGTTTATGGTATTAAGCCAGCATTAGGTTATGGTTTTGGCTGGATAAGCATTAAAGGAGGAGGCCAATTTTCAAGTTCAGGGGGAGTGGTTGTTACTTTAAAAGATGTTTTAGATGTTTATGAGCCGTCAATGGTTAGGTGGTTTTTTGCTGGTTCCAGGCCTTTATCAGAATTTGCAATATCATTTGATTTAGATGTTTTAAAGTATTATGAAGATTTTGATAGATGCGAGAGAATCTATTATAAAAAAGAGGAAGCTAAAGATAAGAGGGAATTTGAAAAGCAGAAAAGGATTTATGAGTTAAGTGCTGTAGAACTTTCTAAGAAAATGCCTTTCCAACCTTTATTCAGGCATCTAACAACAATGTATCAGCTTTATCAAGGAAATTTTGATAAAATAAAAGAGTATTATGATTTAAAGAACAAAGAGGATGAGGAAAGGCTTAAGTTAAGAACTAAATGCGTTGGTAATTGGTTAGAAAAGCACGCTCCTGATGATATGAAGTTTGAAGTACAAGAAGAAGTTTCTTCTGAAGTTAAAAAATCTCTAAGTTCTGAACAGAAAAAGGCTTTAGGGATTTTAAAAGATAGGCTTAGTAGTAAAAAGTATGATGAAAATTCACTTTATGAAGATTTTATGAACATATGTAATGAAGCTGGAACAAAACCTTTAGAATTTTTTAGAGGAGCATATAGAGTTTTGTTAAATAAAGAAAAAGGTCCTAAATTAGCTGGATTTATTATGCTGCTAGGTGTTAAAAGAGTTATTAAGTTGTTAGAAGAGGTTTAGTTTTTACAGATTTTCTTTAGAGAGCATAAATCACATTTTGGTTTTTTATTACAAGCTTTTTTTGCGTGTTGAACAATTAGGGCATGATACTCATTAAAGAGTTTTGCATCACTTGGCAGATGATCCATGAATAGTTTTTGGATATCTTCATAAGTATCTTCTGATTTTACTAAGCCTAAATTTGTAAAAATTCTTTTTGTGTAGGCGTCTACAACAAAAATTGGTTTGTTTAGAGCATATAATAAGATTGAATCTGCTGTTTCAGGTCCGATTCCATTAACATTAAGGAGAAGTTGTCTTGCGTTGTCTAAATCTGTTTTTTCTAACTTAGAAATTGGATATTTTTTTAGAAATTTTGAGACATTCTTTAGTTTTTTTGCTTTTTGATTAAAGTATCCTGCTGATTTAATTGTTTTTGCTAGTTTTTCGTGTTCAATCTCTAGAATCTTATCTATGTTAATTAAGTTTTTTTCATTTAGATTAATAATTGCTTTTTCTACGTTTTTCCAAGAGGTGTTTTGAGTTAGAATTGCTCCAAAAATAATCTCTAGTTTTTGTTTGTCTGTTCTTGCTCTTAATCCATAGATAGGCTCTAGTTTACCTTGGCAACTTCCTGAAGGAGTTACTGGCCACCAACCCTGATAGCTGTATTCTTCTAATAATGTATTGTATATTTTTAGAATCATTTCTTTATTTTGCCTGACTGCCAGTCTCTTAATATTTTCCTTGAGGTTCTTTCTACATCAGGCAGATTTCCTTTTATCTTAAAATTCAGTTTTAATGCTAGTTTTTCTATTGTTTTTTCTATGTTTCTTTCTGGTACTACATCATAGTATGATTCTATGAGTTTTGGATTTTTTATTATTAGTTTTATAACTGCTAAATCAGGATCTTTTATTGTTGTTGGGTTTTTTGCTCCAACTAGTACTAAATCTAGGTCTTTGTTTTTGTCTCTTGGAATAACTCCAGGTGTATCAATCATCATCATGTCTTTACTTATTCTTAGAAGCTGCTTTCCTTTTGTGTATCCTGCTTCTGATGATGTTCTTGCTGAATGTTTTCCTTTTAATGCGTTTATTAGAGAACTTTTTCCAACATTAGGATAACCAATTACACCGATTATTGGTTCTTTTATTTTTTTTTGTTTGGCCAGCAGTGTTATTTTTTGTTTTAATAATGTAGTTCCTAGATGTTTTGTCGCAGAAATAAAAACACAGTTTTCTAGGTCTTTTTTTATTTTATCGAGGTGTTTTTTATTTACAAAATCGCATTTGTTTATTACATGAATCAGTTTCTTATTCCTATTCTTAATCTTATATTCAAGTTCTTTGTTTCTTGTTTCGTCTATGAATCTTGCATCTAATACTTCCAGAACTATATCTGATTTTTCAATAACTTTGTGAACAACCCATCCGAAGCGCGACATAATTGAAGAAATAGTTTCTTTTATTTAAAAGATTATTGATTTATTTGAATAGGTCTCCTTGATACTTGTTTCTTATTATTAGTTTGTCTAGTTTTTCTATTTGTTGTCTACATTGATTAGATCTATTTCTGGCATTTTCTATTGGTTTTCCATTAATTGTTGTTTCTAAATCTTTTTGTTGTAATCTATATGCAACACTTTCAGAATACATCAGGGATGCTATTAATGCTTCTTTTTCTTTAATTTCGTGGATGGCCTCAACATTTTTCTCACCATTAAATGTATTTGATGTTGCATCATATGTAGCTAGTTTTAATCTTATTTTGCCTGATTCAAGCCTGACTGTATAATGTGCTTCAAAGAAATCTCCGTGTATACTCTTTAAATTGTTTTTTCCGTTTTGTGCTATGACTATATCTACTGATGTGTATCCTTTTCTTTGTACTTCCTGGACAAATTCATCAATTGTTTGAGGTTTGTGTAATAAAATATACAAAATTGTCATTTCTAATTTGAGAAAAACAAAGAATTGCTTATAAATTTAACGAATACCTTTTTAAATGGGTGTTTGTTTTTTATTAATGTGGTAAAAGTATATTTTGATACGTCAGGATGTTCAATAAACTTTTCAGAATCAGAGATAATGAAGGGTTTATTGGCTGAACACGAGTTTGAGATAGTTAATAGTCCTGAAGATGCTTTTGTTATTATTATCAACATATGCACTGTAAAAAATAATACTAATGCTTTAAAGAAAATAAGGAAATTGAGTGAATTAAAAAATAAGAAATTTATTGTTGCTGGGTGTATAACTAAAAGTATTATTCCTGAGATAAGAGAGATAGTTCCAGAAGCTAGTCTGATTTCTACTCATAATATCAAGGAGATTGTTTCTGTTATAGAAGAGACAATAAATGATAATGTTGTAGAGATTTTGGGAAAATCATCTGATAATAAAATAAATCTTCCTAGAGTTAGGAAGAATAAGATTGTTGGGATAATTCCTATATCTTCTGGTTGTTTGGGGTATTGTTCTTATTGTTCTGTTAAATTAATCAAAGGTGATTTGAAGTCTTATCCAATTGAGATGATAATCAAAGAGATTAATACTGCTTTAAATGACGGATGCAAAGAGATTTGGTTAACATCTCAGGATACAGGAGCTTATGGAAAGGATATTAATTCAAGTTTGGTTGAATTATTAAAAGAGATTGTTAAGATTGATAGGGGTTTTATGATTCGTGTTGGAATGATGAATCCTGATCATGTTATTAGGATGTTAGATGATCTTATTGAGGTTTATAAAAATCCAAAAATATTCAAGTTTATTCATATCCCTGTTCAGTCTGGGAATAATGAGATTCTGCAGTTAATGAAAAGAAAGTATTTTGTTGGGGATTTCAAGAAAATTGTTAACAGATTTAGGGAGAGTTTTGAGCATATTACTATCTCAACTGATATTATTGTTGGTTTTCCTACAGAGACAAAAGAGCAGTTTCAGGATTCTTTGAATTTGGTTGAAGAGATAAAGCCGGATGTTATTAATATTTCAAGATTCAATCCTCGGCCTGGAACAGATGCTGCTAAAATGGAGCAATTATCTGGAGAAGATATTAAAAACAGAAGCAGATTATTGACAAGTGTGTTTGACTGGGTTGGTTTTAGTGTAAATAAGAAATGGTCAAAATGGGGGGGTAGTGTGTTGATTGATGAAAAGGGCAAGAAAGGTACTTTTATGGGAAGAAATTTTGCATATAAACCGATTGTTATAGAAGGTGAATTTAAATTAGGTAATAAAGTCAGGGTTCAAATTATTGATATTACAAAGCACTATTTGGTTGGTGAAGTATTGGATTGATTATTTCACAAACTTTAAAAAGGGTGGTGTGAGTGAAGGGTATATATGAAGGCAATAATATTAGCAGGGGGATTAGGAGAAAGATTAAGACCTTTAACAGATAATATTCCGAAGCCTTTGCTTTCAGTAAAAGGAAAACCAATTGTTCAGCATGCTATTGAAAATTTCAAAAAGCACGGAATAAAGAATATTGTTTTGTCTGTTGGTTATAGAGCTGATAAGATAAAAGAGTATTTTGGTGATGGAAGCAAGTTTGGGGTAAAGATATCTTATTGTGTAGAAGATGATCCTTTAGGTACTGGCGGTGCTATAAAAAAGGCCTCTAAAAATATTAAGAAGACATTTATTGCTATTAATGGTGATAATATTGCTGATTTTGACTGGACAGCTATTCTGAAAGCTCATAAGAAGAAAGAGGCAAGAATAACTATGACCTTGTATCCTGTTGAAGATGTTACCAGGTATGGGATTGCAGAGCTTGATGATAGCAGGATAATAAATTTCATAGAAAAACCAACTAAGGAAGAAGCGCCTTCTAATCTTAATAATGCCGGTGGTTATGTAATGGAGCCAGAATCATTAGAAATTTTGCCTTCTGGAAAATCTTCTATTGAGCGTGATTGTTTTGAGAAATTTTGCGGAAAGTACGGCAGTGTTTATGCTTTTTCACATCAAGGATATTGGTTTCCAACAGATGATATAGAAAAATATAAAAAAGCTGAAAAAGAACTTTAATAAAAGAGGATGTTAAAGGATATTTTTAAGGCATATGACATAAGAGGTGTCTATGGCAAGGATCTTACAGAGGATGTTGCTTATAAGATAGGCAGAGGGTTGGTTGAGTTTATTGGAAAGCCCAAGATTGTTGTTGGAAGAGATATGCGTTCGAGTTCTAATCCTTTATTTGATTCGGTTGCTAAAGGAATTAATGAGCAGGGCGGAGATGTTATTGATATTGGTTTATGTTCTACACCAATGTTTTATTTTGCTGTGAATTTTCTTAAGGCAGATGGCGGAGTCATGGTAACTGCTTCTCATAATCCTAGTGAGTATAATGGATTTAAGTTTACTAAAGAGAAAGCTATTCCATTAACATATAATGAAGGAATTGGTCAGATTGAGATGGCTGTAATTTCTAATGAGTTTGAAAATCCACTGCGTTTTGGCGAGATAATTGAGAGAGATATTATGAAAGAGTATATTCATTTTATATTAAATGTAGTGCAAGAAATGCCTAAACTAAAAATTGTTGTGGATACAAGCAATGGAATGGGTGGATTAACTGTTCCAAAGGTTTTTGAGAATTTAGATGTAGATATTGTTTATGTTAATAAAGAATTAGATGGGAATTTTCCAAATCATGAAGCAAATCCTTTAAAGCACGAGATGTATAAACAACTTGTAAAAGCTGTTAAAAAGAATAAGGCAGATTTTGGTGCTATGTTTGATGGTGATGGTGATAGAATTGGTTTTGTTGATGCAAAAGGTCATGTGATTGGTGGTGATATAATAACTGCTTTGATATCAAAAACATTTAATCATGAGAGTATTCTTTATGATTTAAGATCAACATGGGCTGTTAAAGAGGCTATTGCTGAGAACAGGAATAAGCCTGTCATACATAGAGTTGGTCATTCTTTTATCAAAGGGAGTATGAGACAGGATAATATTGCTTTTGGTGGTGAATTGTCTGGTCATTATTATTACAGAGATCATTTTTTTACTGAAAGCACTATTTTTACTCTGGTTAAGATTGCACAGTTAATTGAAAGAGAACATATGCCTTTGTCTGAATTAGTTAAGCCATTGCAAAGGTATTTTCAGAGCGGTGAAATAAATTCAGAGGTTAGTGATAAAAAGGCAAAAATGGAAGAGCTTGAGAAAAAGTATAGAGATGGCAAGATATCTAAGTTAGATGGTGTGATGGTTGAGTTTGATGATTGGTGGTTTAATGTTAGACCGTCAAATACAGAACCTTTGTTAAGGCTTAATTTAGAGGCTAAAACAAAAAGATTGATGAAGAAGAAGACAAAAGAAGTTCTTAAAATTATAAGAAAGTAATTATTTCTTTTTGCTAATTATGAATAATCCTATTAGAATTACTAAGTTTATGATTAGTATTATTGTTGCTGTTAGGAAAGCTGTTTCTAGACTCCAGAAATCGACTATCCAGCCAAAAAAAGGTGCCAGGACTGTTGACATCATCTGGGTTACAACAAACCCTAGTGATAAAACAGTAGATCTGTGATGAGAATCGATGTGTTTATTCATATAGTCTGATATAACTGGTTCAAATATTCCTGAATTAAAAGATAATAGTATTGGGAATATTGCTCCCAGGATTATTAATTCTTTTGATATTCCAAAAAAGGAGATAATCATGATTAAAAGTATGATTAATAGTATCTTTTTTTCTCCTAAGTATTTTTCTATTTTATGAGCTGATTTAGAGCCAAATGCTGCTGCCAGATTCATTAAGAGATATATCCATCCAAAATATACTAGATTTATTTTTATTTGATTGAAATAGGGCTGGTAAAACATGTAGCAGATAAAACCCATTGAGAAAATTATTGAGGAGTAGAGTATGAATAATCTTACTTTTGGGTGTTTTATTGCAAATTGTGCAGCTTGTTTTAAATGTGTTAAGTAATGTGTGTCTGCGTGTTTGTATTTTTTTGTTTCTGTTAGTGTAAATGAAACCAGTAAAGCTATAAATGCTGTAATTGTGGTTGCCCAATAAGGAAACCTTAGGCTTTTGACAGCCATATATCCTCCGATTAGAGCTGAAATTCCCCACATTAGATAGTTTATGCTAATTACATTTCCATAAAGTTTTTTGAATTTTTTTTCTCTTTTTAATTCCCTTAGATTATCATAGAAAAAAGCTGTTCCACTTGCTACCCACATTGAAGCGGATAAGGCTGCTGCTATTTCTGCCAGTAAAAATTGTTTGAAATTATGGCTCATTGCAAACAAGACCCATGTAAGTATGTAGATGATTGTGCTTGCTACTAAAACTTTTTTTCTTCCAATATAATCTGCTATGATTCCAAATAATATTACTGTTACCATGCTTATTGCTGTGTAAATTGATTGTAGAATCATGACTTGTGTCATGCTTAATCCATTATCCTGGTAGTATAGAACAAAGATTGGCATTGCGAAGAAGATGCTGGCAAATATTCTGTATAAATAGAATTTCCATATGTTTGCTTCTAGTTTTTTTCTTCTTGTTTTCATGTTTTCTTAGGATTTTGGTGTTTATTTAAGGCTTTCGAAAGATGTTTAGGATTCTGTAGTGGTGGTTTTACAAAAAGTTTATAAGCTGATTATTAGTTCTGATTTGTATGAATCAAGAGTATGAACCTGAGATAACACCACGAACTAAGATGTATTCTAGAATAAGTACAATAACGCAGATTGTTATATCTGTTGTTTATCTTGGTATTCTTGGAGTTCAGTGTTATAATAGTGATTTTGAAGATGTTCCTGTTCAACAAGAAGTAGTTGCTCCTAGTCAACTGGAATTAAAAACTGATTCTTTACATATGCCTTTGGATAATCTTTATATTCCATCTCGTTCTGATGCAACATTTGTTGAATAATAAAGTAATAGATTAGAAGGAAAAAATTATAGAAAAAGAAAAAAAATATTATTTAATCAAACATAGAATCCATGCCTTCAAAAGCATCGCTTTCTTTTTGTCTTTCAACTCCATCATCAGTTATATAGCCATCTGTTTCACCATCAGCAGCATCAACTTCTTCTAGAAACTCTTTGATTGTTTGGTGTTTCTCTCCAAAAGCCATATCATCTTTTTTCTGGATTGTATAGTTTCTCAATGCTTTCTCAAGTGTTTTATTGCTATAAAATTCAAATGGTTTAAACTCTTGTACTTGTTTAGGACTTAAACTGTATTTTTTGATCAATTTATTAGATAGATCAGCTGCATATACATTAGCAGCAGTAAAAACAGCTAGTGCTCCTATCACAAGTGGTTTATACATTTTCATTTTATTTCCTCCTATTATATTTTATTGATTATTTGTGTTGTATGGTGTTGATAATATTAGTATATAAATCTTTCTATTTTGTAACTACTATTTAGTAATTAAGTATACTTGTAATATTTATTTTCTTATAATATTCTCTAATTTAGTAAAGTTTATAAAGAAAATAAAGAGTACTAATCAGATGGATAAGTACAAAAAGCGTACAGTTGTGGGGTTTGTAGAAGACGTAACTTTGTTTGGAAACTCTACTAAGAAGAAGAAAGTAAAAGCTCGTATTGATACTGGTGCTGTTAAGAGTGCGATAGATGCAAAATTAGCAGCTGAATTACATTTAGGTCCAATCATAAGAAGAAAATTAGTTGTTTCAACTCATGGCAGAACACTGAGACCTGTTATGGAAGCAGAAGTAAAGATAAGAAGTAAAAAACTAAAGGCTGAATTTACAATTGCTGATAGAAGTCATATGAAATTTAAGGTTTTAATTGGTCAGAATGTACTAAAAGAAGGATTTTTAATTGATCCATCAAAAACCAAAGGTGTTTGAATGTGCTCAGAAATCTTTGATTTCTGACACGTTGAAAAAATGAAAGGCGCTTTGATAAGTTTGGGAAGTGTAAGCTCAAAATGGATAGTTACAGCTATGGAGAAATATTTTACTAAAGTTGATCATCTTAATTTAAAAGAAATAGAAGTAAATACTGTTGGAGAATTAGAGGTTTTATATAAAGGAAAGGAGATTGATAAGTATGATTGTGTTCATATCATGGGTTCTTTTAGGTATCAACCTATTATGAGAGCTATCTCAACTGCTCTTTTTCATAAAACATATGTTTCTATTTCTCCTGAGGCATTTACAATTGGTCATGATAAGGTTTTGACTCAATTAGAGCTTCAGAAAAACAAGATACCTATGCCTAAAACTTACTTAGCTAGTTCTGTTGATGCTGCTAAAAAGGTTTTGGAAAAAGTTAATTATCCAATTGTTATGAAATTCCCATCTGGAACTCAGGGAAAAGGAGTTATGTTTGCGGATTCTTTTGGCTCTGCATCATCTATGATGGATGCTTTATCAGCTTTAAGACAGCCTTTTTTGATTCAGGAGTTTGTTGAAACTGGAGGAATAGATACAAGAGCTATTGTTGTTGGTGATAGGGTTGTTGCTTCTATGAATCGTGAATCCCAAGGAGAAGAGATGAGAGCAAATATACATATAGGTGGAGAAGGAAAGGCGTGTGAATTAGATGGCTATACAAAAAAGATAGCTGTAGAAGCTGCAAAGGTTCTTGGTGCTGATATATGTGCTGTTGATATATTAGAAAGTGCAAAAGGTCCTGTTATAATTGAAATAAATCTATCACCAGGATTACAAGGAATAACTAAAGCTACTAAGATTGATGTTGCTGAAGAGATTGCTAAATTACTGCATAAAAATGCTAAAAAGCTTAAAGAAGAAGGAAAAGTAAAAGATGCTTCTAAGATAATGGTTGATATGGGTATAAAAGGTGGTGATAAATTAAAAGAGATTATAACTAATCTTGATTTTCGTGGTAATAGAATACTTCTTCCTTCTGCTGTGACTGGAATGACTAAGTTTGATGATAAAGAAGAGTATTGTATAGAAGCTGAAAAAGGATTTTTATTAATAAAAAGATTTAGTACTAGTAAGGAAAAAGAATAGAAACCTTTAAATATATGTATTGCAAATTAATTATTAACAAGTTAATAATATCATTCGAGGTGTCAAAGTGGGTTTTTTAAACTTTTTAAAATCAAATAAAGAAGATCATGAGAAAGTAGAAGCAGATGTTGAAGAAGGTTATGTTGAACTTGATACTGATTCTCCAAGCGATGTTCGTTCAAAAATTATTGTTCGTCCTTTTGTTATGAAAGATTTTGAAAGCATAAAACCTATTTTAGATAGTTTAAGGGATGGTAAGACAATTGCCTTGGTTAATATAAGACCTTTGAAAGATAAGGATTTGATTGAGTTGAAAAGGGCTATAAATAAACTTAAGAAAACAACTGATGCTATTGAAGGTGAGATTGCTGGCTTTGGTGAAGATTATGTTGTTGTAACACCCTCTTTTGCTCAGATTTATAGAACAAAAGAAACAACTGAAGTGAAAGAATCCCCAGCAGAAGGCTTTCAGGAGTAGATTTCTTAGAGGTTAAAAACTATAACTACTGCAAAGATTTAAATAATTCTCAAAATATTTATTTGTTAATTTTTTGTTTAATATGTATTATTTCTTAGAATATGATAAATTTTTGTATTGTAAAGAAAATAAAAAAAGAATCAGCCGTAAATTTGTTCACAGTGCATTTGGAAGTCATCCTCAGTAATGTAGCCGCAAACTTCCTTTGCTTTGTCCTTGTCAGTCTCTGTAATGATTTTTGCTATGCTTTCGTAGCACATAGTCATATCCATAGTCACCTTTCCGCAAACATCTATTGCCTTGTCAGGGTTTGCTAATGTAACTTTTGGTGTATTGACAATCATCATGTAGCAGTCATTTTTATTAAAAGTGTATTCCATTTTCCCGCAGACGTATACTGCTTTGTCAATGTCAGTTAGAAGCAGAACTCTTGCCATATCAAAATAACAATTATCTATGTCAAATGACAGTTTAGAGCATGCAGTGAGCGCAACATTTGGATCTGTTTTCTTAAGATTTTGTATGATATCCCAATAGCAGTCATCCTTTTCTGACATTTTTTCGCAAGCTTCAAATGCCTTGTCAGGGTCTGTGCTCCTAAAAAGGTTGGACAATGCCATATAGCAGTCTTCTTCTATAGAAACATCATTTATTTCACCACAGGTTTCCAGTGATTCAGTCTGCATGGCGATGTCAAAAAGACATCTGTTTCTGTCAAATTGATTGGTCATTTCTTTGCAAGCTGCTGTATTATTTTGGCTAGCCAGGCTGAATAAGCAGTCCCTTTTCGTGGTGCTGCTAGAAATCTTTTTGCAGGCATCGACAAGTTGTGCACTAATTGCAAGTTCAGAATAGCAATCGTCTGACTCTGTTTTGCCACATACTTCCATCATCTTATCAAATAGCCCAGCTTCAGACAAGGCAGAACTAACATTATCATAACAGTTCTCCTTATCAGATTCAGACATCTTTTCACAGGTGGTTATTGCCTCGTCAGGATTCTCTAGAATGTTTTCAACACTTGGTGTTTGTGGCGTTTTTACGCATCCACTAATTACTAAAACCACAATTAAGAATAAAACTATCAATAAATAGTGTGCTTTCATTTATTACCTCCTTTTTCTTAATTTAAACTACTAACTCTTTTTTACATATCTAGTTATCCAATAATTAACTCATCTGATTATATACTAATTTACTGATACTACCTTAAACCAGTTGGTAAAACATTTCTAGATACTATGCTTATAGAGGTGTACCCAGAGTATTCTTCACTAGGTGCAATTGCAATAATTGCCATCTCTCCTGAGTCTGTTGTTGCTGTAATTCCTCTTAAATCTGGGTCTATGGTAGAAGCTATTATCATCCATCCTTTTGTTGGCAGCTGTTCTTCATAGAAAACTGCAACTGTATCAACGCTTGCCGATGTCTGATATGCAATCATATCTCCACCCATAACTGTTCCAGCATAGTTTCTTATTGAGCCTGGATATCTTGGCACATTTGCAATATCTTTTCCAGAAACATCTGTTGTTGGTACTCCTGCTTTGCTTGTTGATGGCTCTTCACCTGTTGACTGCTTAGTTAGTTCTTCACTTACAAGTTGCTTTATTGGCGTTTTGACGCATCCACCTATCATTAAAATTCCTATTAGTAACAATACTACCAATAGATAGTGTGCTTTCATTCACATTACCTCCTTTATAATTTTATTTTTTCAGCAAGTTTACCTATTATAGGAATTGGTTTCATTTCTCCAGATAATGCACGCACCCACCCTATTACCCAAAGCACCAATATCACTATATACAAGATGGGTCCTAGAAGAAACCATCCAATAAATGGTATCCATGCAACAAATCCAACACATATACAAGCAATAAATAGCACAAGTGATTGTTTTGCATAGTACATTGCATATTCACTGTCTCTTTTGGTTAATAAAACAATAAGAAAACCAATTATTCCTAAAAATATAGCTAGGAATCCCCAAAGCTTATCATCCTGTACTTTACCTACATTTCCTTTAGCCATTATATCACCTCTTTAAGTTAAGAATAGACAAACTAGTATTTAAATATACTCAAAATAAAAAGATAATTTTAGATTGTTGTTTTTTATTAAAGGGAGTGAGAAAATGGATAAAACCCAACCCAAATAACATATAGATTCTAATACCAATAAGTTTTTAAATTCGGCCCCTCATTATTTAGGCATGGAAAAAGTACCACAAACAGTGAAAGGCCAACAATGTCCAATGTGCCTAAAGAAAACCTTAACATTAATAGAAGAGGGGATGGAAATTCCATACTTTGGAAAGGTTTATTTGTTCTCAATGAGCTGCAGCAGTTGTAAATTCCATAAAGCAGATATTGAAGCAGAAGAACAGCACGAACCAACTAAATTCACAATTGATGTTGACTCTGAAAAGGATATGAAAATAAGAATTGTTAAAAGCAGTGAAGCGACTGTTAAAATTCCACATATAATGACAATTGAGCCTGGAACAAATGCAGAAGGTTATATATCAAACATTGAAGGCTTATTAAACAGGGTTAAAAAGCAATTAGAATCAACAAGAGATAATGAAGAAGACCCAGCTCTAAAGAAAAAAGCTAAAAACATGCTCAAAAAAATAACAAAGGCTATGTGGGGGAAGGATAAATTAAAAATAATTATTGAAGATCCTTCTGGAAACTCTGCAATTGTTTCTGATAAAGCTAAAAAGAGTAAATTGTAGTAATTCTTGAATAAACAATAATCTTTATATAGTCTAATTCTTAATATAACTTAAAAGAGGTGAAATAATGGGTATTTTGGGTATGTTTAAGAAGGAAAAAGATGTTCCTGGTCCTGGTTCTGAGAGTAATGCGAGTGTTCATGGAGAGCCAATAGGAGATAGACTTGGATTAAACACACCAACTGGTTTGGAAAGAGATATGGGACAACAACCAGGTGGGAACTTACCTTCAGAATCTGCAGCAGCTGTAAATCCTGCTCAAAATCTAGAGCCTGTTGAAGAAACACCACCTGAACAACCAGGAGCTATTCAACAAATGAATCAACAACAACCTGTTCAAGGTAATGATATTAATTCTTTATCACAAAATGTGCAAATAATTTCATCAAAGGTTGATACTATCAAAGCTGTTTTAGACAATCTAAGCCATAAGATTGAAAAAATTGAACAAATTGCAGAGGGTGAACAAGAGCCCCCACAACAGCAGCAAAGAGGATGGTAAAGAAAAATATATTTCTTTTAAGTGCTTTTATTATAGTTGTAGTTGATCAATTAACAAAATATTTAGTAAAGGTTCTAAATATTAGTTATATAACAAATTCTGGGTCTTTGTTTGGCTTATTCAAAGGAGCTAGTTCAATATTAGCCTGGTTATCAATTGTAATTATAGGATTATTCTTATTTAATTATGATAAAATTCAAAAAGGTGATTGGAAATTAAAGCTAGGCTCTGGTTTAGTTGTTGGTGGAGCTATTGGAAATCTAATTGACAGGATTTTATACCAAGGTGTTATTGATTTTATTAATTTAAGAATTTGGCCTTCTTTTAATATTGCAGATTCTGCTTTAAGTGTTGGAATTATCTTATTAATAATTTATTTTATAAAAGAATAATTATTTCTTTAAACAAGAGTGTTGTTTAAAGCCTTTTTTACGAGCGTCTTCTTTTGATTTAAACCATACCCTATTTGTTTTAGAAATCTTTTTGGCCCAGTCGCATTTAGCAGCATGATAATAAGTACTATTGCTGCTTGCAATGAATTTTCCAGGCTTAAATGTTTTCTTAACAGATGTTTTTTTAGAAACTGTTTTTTTAGGTTCTCCATACTCTTCTACAGGTGGAATTTCTTCTGGTTCTTCAAAAGGTTCAACAACCCTTTCAATTACTTCTTCTCTTTCATGTTGTTTTTTTGTAATCAAAGATGCAAACAACAAAAAGCCAATAGCGTTTAAGAGTAATGTCAAACCAAACAAGAACCAACCTCTTAAACCTACATTAACATGAGGATTAGATACAAAAGATGTTTTGATATACCATAAGTTGATTAAAGAAACTAAAAAGAATAATGAAATAAAAGGCTCACTATGTTTATTATTATAGACTGAAACTAACATTATGAGAGAGAATAATAAAAATAATAAGAATACAAATAACTCGCCTAAGAAATTAATTCTTAAACCAAGCACCAGTATTGTAAACAGATTTAGAAATAACACAATAAGTAATGCAAAATATCTCCCCCAATTCATATAAACAAAAGAAAGAACCTAATATATAAAGATTTCTATTCTAGAGTGGTAAAATCAGAATTCATCAACTTCTTCGATTTTCTTAAGATAACCTTTGTTTTTTAGGAACTGAACCTGTGATTTAGAATATTTGAAAATAACATTTCCTTTTTCATCGCCGCCAAATTCCCAGGGTTCAACAATTACAATATCTCCTTCTCTTACCCATAATCTTCTTTTTAGTTTTCCAGGAATTCTGCAAACCCTGCTTTTTCCATCAAGGCATTTAACTCTTAAGCGAGATGCTCCTAAACGCTGTTCAAGAATTCCAAAACTTTGATTACCGCGAGGAAGTTTTGTTCTTCTTATTTCCTGTTGAAATGCTTCTTGTTTTGCTTTTTCTTCTTTTTTCTGACTCATTAAGCTAAAAATAATAAGAATTAGTTTAAAAATGTTTGTTTATTTTCTTCTTTAAGATAATTTTATATAATCATAAGCTTATTTTAAAGATAAACAATGAATAAGGTAAATGTTTTAGTTATTAGTATTGTTTTTTTAGTTGTGTTTTCTTTTTTTGTTGTTGCTCCACTTGAAATTGTATTAATACCAAAAAAATCAGATGATATACAAGTAAAAGGAGATTTTGTAAGGGAAAACTATGGCATGGATTTTGATGAATTTATTGAAAAATTTTTTGGATCTATTGTTACTCCAGATGATATTTCCATTGACCCAATCTTAGGTTTTGCTTTTATTAATAGTGGTGAAGCTGTATTAACTTCTAATACTGGTATTCTTGTTTATTTAGATGGGGGGTCTGCAGATGTTAAAGAGTATAGTGGGACAATAACGATTGAATCTGGTGGAGAAATTACTGGAACAAATGGAATTTTTAAATTAAGAAAAGGTGGGACTGTTATTGTTGTTGATGGTGTTGTTCAATTAAATAATGTTAATCTTATTTGGAATGAGATAGATGGTGGGATTATTAAGGGTGAGGATGTTAGTTATGATAGTACAACTGGCATAATGATTAGTAAAAAAGATCTTGGGATTGATGATTTTGTTTATAAACCAAAATCAGGAGAAATGATTTATTATGATTTATCTTCACAAATAATTGATACACAAGGTGAATGGGTTATTATAGAAGAAACACATGATGATTCAATAAATGAAATAAAAGGATCTGTAAAAGGGTTTGCTAAAGTTGTGTATGGTGATAGTATTTTATTAATAGCATCTGAAGAAAATCCAACAGAATTTGAAAATCCTAAAGGAACTAAAATAAAAGTTTCTTCTGATATGTTGGTTGGAACTAATTATGATGATATTCCTTCTGAAGAAATAAGCACAATAATATATAGTTCTAGATTTAAGGGTAAATCTCTTATTTATGAATTTTATGTGAATGCTATAGGTAATGACAAGATTGAAATAGAAACTGATGATGGTGATTATGATGTGTTTGTAGTATATCAAAAGGATGATAGTGAAATAAAATTGGTTTTAAAAAAAGAGGAGTCTAATAATGGTGTTTTTTATTTTAAAGAAGGGAAGCAGTTAGAAAAGGGAAGTATTATTGGGTTTGAAACAAATATAATTCATTCATTTGATGATTCAAAATCTGAAAACCCAAGAGGAATATCTACACCATTATATTATTCTATTGTTTCTACTCCTACTTCTCTTTTAAATAAAATGACTGGTGATTATGGAAGGGGGCTTAAGGCATTGGCACGTTATCTTTATGGTTCTGGAAAACCAATGGAGGTTGATCTTTCTGATGAGGAATGGGGTGGTTTGATTATACAAACAAAAGGAAGAGAATGGACTCCCAGCACCAATCCAGAATATCATGCAGATGATGGATGGGAGTATATGGATGACATAAGAGGGGGGACTAAGGTAAATGATGCAGGGGAGTTAGGTAATTCTGCTGATGTTTGGAATTTATTAGGTAGTACAACATTAAGAAGAAGAAAAGTTGAAGATGGTTATCATTATATGATTGCTGGGGAAACATTTGATTTTAAAGGTTCAGCAAGCGAGAGAGCATATCAATATTTTAGAACTGTACCTATATTTGTTGGTGAAAAAGCAAAAGGAATATTAGGAGATTGGGTAAATACTAAATCACTTCAGGGGAATAATGACAATATAATTTTATCAGTTAACACTCAATGGCTTCACGATCATGGAAAACCTTTTCCAATTGTAGGAGAATATATTAAAAAAGATTGAATGTTTTTATTTTCCAAAAAAGCCAAGAATTTTCTGAACAACCAATTCGAAGTTCATATTGTTTCTATACATCATTATAAGAATGAATAATGCAATTATAAATATTATCCATCCTATTTTGTTTTTAATGCTAATTTTTTCCTCTTAGGGTATTATTAAACCAATCTTTACAAAGTACATTACTAATAATATTGCAATAATTGTGCCTATTACAATTACTGTAATTGCGTTTTCCTTGTTTAATTTTTGTAGTTTTTTCAGACCAATAAATTCAAGATAGAAAGTGTCTAAAACAGCTATAATAAACAAAGGATAAAACAAAACCTTAAACACACCATGATATGGTATTAGTGAAACTATTAATAAAGGCGTTGCTGCATACAACAACTTGTAGGTTTCTGAATATTTTTCCTTGCCTTTAAAGATTTTAATAAGGATATGACAAAACCAATACAATACAAAAGAAAAAACAGCTGTTAAGAGTGAAAGAATCAAAATAAAAGCGACTAAAATAAGAATAAAAAGGAAATATTTTGATATTGTAATATTAAGATTGCTTTTTGTTAGTTCTGGCAAGCGAAATAAAGTATTAATAACAATACTTACAAAAATAAATGTAAAATAGAATTTGAAAACATCAAAAATGTTTTTGTTGTCTTGTATTTTATCAAAAAATTTATGAGGATTTGATATAATTAGTTCAATTTTTTGGAAAAAATTTAATTTTTTCATATTACATTTAAAGGTCTACTAACACGAACTAATTCTTTATCTGGATCAGGTAATGTATCCTTTAATACTAATCTAACTACAATATCTGTACTTTTAAAACCTATGTTTGTTTTTTTCTTTTTTATTGCCCATGCGTTTGAATCAATGTATTCTTCATCATCAAAAACCTCATGCACATATCCCTGTTCTGATCTTTCGTCTGTTATTGAATATATATTTACTAGTATGATTGGTTTTATTTCGTGTTCTCCCATATTCAGAATGGTATAATCTATCTCTGTTATTTTGTTATAGCTCCCTACTGTTTCATATTCTACTTTATCAATAGAAAGTGTAACAGTATTGCTTGTTTCTTTGTAAGGAGATGTGATTGTTACATAATTAAGAGGATTACATTCATCTAAATTGTCTACAATTAGACCGTTTGAACAGGCGTATCTTATTGTAGTTATTTTTTCAATCTCTTTTGGACATTTAGAATAGTCTAATTCTGGACAAGGAGATGGTTCTTCACATATTTCACAAACAGGAACCTCTCTTGTGTAATAGCCTCCAAAGAAAAGACCAAATATAATAATTAGAACTAAGAAAGGTTTGTAGTACTTTTTTATTATTTTATCTGCGTGGATTTCCTTAGCAGGTGGTGGTGGATGATGGCCTCCTTTTAATCCATCTCTAAATATGTCCTCTTTTTCTTCCATAATATGGTTAAAAGAATATTTGTATATTTATATCTTTTGATTACTTAAGAACTGTCTGTATTTTTTTTGTATAGCTTGTTAATCCTTTTGATTTTAGTATTTCGCAAAGAAAAACATAAGGGTCGTACTCTTTTTTCAGAGTACTAAATAATTTCTTGCCTTTAGAAGTTAGCATAAGCTCTTTTGTTTTGTAACGAATTAATTTTTTCTTTTCTAGAACTTCTAAATTTTTGTAGATGGCTCTTTCCTGCTTTTTTGCAATGCCTGATTTCATTAGAATTTCTATAAAGCTTTTTTTAGAAATAAAAACTTCTAAAGGTTTGTTTTTCACCTTTTTGTTAGCTATTTCATAGAGTTTGCCTAAACTAAACAACATGAAATTTTGCGTTTTGGTTGTTTTCATAACACTTTTCTTTTTTTAATTCGCATAAAAGTTAGACCATCTCTTCTCTCTACTTGCTTGTGTATCTCGAATTTGCCTTGTGAGCTTAACACATCTATCTTTAAAGAATTCTCTAACTGATTGTTTAAGTAAATTGTAAACCACCCCCAGGAATTAGTATATTTTTGATGATTTCTCTTTATAAATCTTTTGCTTATTGGTAGTGTAAAAAGTATACTAAGGTATTATTTTATAGAAGAATCAAGCTGTTTCCAGTCTTTTTTTGCATATTAATAATAAATTAATAACCTCTGCAATTATAAAGAGGACTGTTAAAAACCAAACCTGCCAGAACATAAATGGCGTTTGTATTTTGTCGAATAAAAAGATAAATATTATTGTAGTTATAACAAGTGCTGCTAAATAGTTATATATCTTTTTTTGCTTACTTATTTCAAAATAGGCTCTTACTAAAACAACCCATAGAATTGGAATGTTTACAATTAAAGCTACAAAATCAGGAATTAAAATAAAAATAAGATATATGGTAAAAAGTAGCATAACAACAAACATTATTATTAAAGGTACCATAAATTTAATCCTCTTCTTCTTCCCTTCTTATAACTTTTACTGAATCTATTTTTGTTGTGATTGGAATTGGAACAGCTGCTTCTAATAATTCAACAACTACTTCTTCTTTTTGTGGATCTATCCTTGTTATTTTTGCTTTTTCTCTTTTGAAAGGACCGGATATTATTTCACAAATATCATTTTTTTTCATGTTAATTTCTTTTTTCTTCCTTTCGAGCATATGTTCTATTTCTTCGAAGTTAACTTCTTTAGGTAAAATACCACGAGCATAAGGAATATTAAATGCTGCTTGTTCTGCTTCTGCTTTTGATGAAGCACCTAAGAAAATATAACCACGCATCCCATGAGATCTTACAATAGTATAAACATTAAGCTTTTTCTTTTCTACATTACTCATAAGAAAATCCATAACTTGATCTTCTCTGTTTGCAGTTGTTCTTAGAGCGAATATTTTTTCTGTTTTTTCTTCTGCCATTTTAACCAAAAAACATTTGTTTTATTATTTGTATTACAAATCCTATTAATCCAACAATAGCCATTCCTAAACCAGATACTTTTACAATTGTTTTAAATTCAACTGAGTCTGGTTTTCTTGTAACTCTTAATACTCTTTTGCATTCAACAAAGAATCTTTTTAGTTTGAATATTAATGTTGGTTTTTGTTGTCCTTCTTCCATTTTAGTTCTCACTACTTCTTTTTAATTTTTAAGAAGCAGTAATTGTTAAAGATAATACCATATTTATAAAAGTTTCGTTTATTCTAAAAAATCTATGCCAAGTTCGTTTTCAATCTCTTTTCTTTTCTTTGACCCTATTGTTCTGCCAGGCCCGAAGATTTGAGATGATTGTACTCCTGTAACTATTAACATTGCTCTGATTGTTTTTTCCAAATCATCATATATTTGTGCTCCCCAAATAACAGTTGCGTCTTCTCCCATCTTATCTGAGATTGTTTCAACAACTCTTCGAGCTTCTTCAAGAGTCATGTCTTTGCCACCGCTTACATTTATTAATGCGCCTGTAGCTCCTGTGATATCAACATCTAATAAAGGATTATTAATTGCTTTTTCAACAGCTTCTACTGCTCTGTTGTCTGTATCTGATTCACCTACTCCGATTAAAGCAACTCCACCATCTGACATAACTGTTCTTACATCTGCAAAATCTAAATTAACTAAACCCGCTTTAGTAACTAATTCAGAAATTCCTTTTACAGCGTTAGTCAATATTTCATCTGCAACTTTAAAAGCAGTATGTAATGGTAAATCTGGTGCTAATTCCAGTAATTTATCATTAGGGATTACAATCAAGGTATCAACCATTGCTTCAAGTTTTTCCAAACCTAGAGTAGCGTTTTCATATCTTCTTTTTCCTTCCATTGCAAAAGGTAGTGTGACTATTCCAACTGTTAGACAACCTATTTTTTTTCCAACCTCTGCAATAACAGGTACAGAACCTGTTCCTGTTCCCCCTCCTAATCCACAGGTTATAAAGACCATGTCAGCTCCATGAAGAGCTTTTTTAATTTCGTGTTCTGATTCTCTGGCAGCTTCTTCCCCTAAACGAGGATTTGAACCTGCTCCAAGGCCTTTTGTTACTTCGTTTCCGATTAATATTTTTTTATCAGATTTTGTATATAGTAAATCCTGAGCATCTGTGTTAACTGCAATTGTTTCAGCACCAACAATTCCTACTTCACTTATTCTGTTAATAGTATTGTTTCCACCGCCTCCACTTCCAACTACACGAATACTTGCGTTTTGTTGAGATAGAATTTCAGCTAGTTGAGCATCTGCTATATTGTCAACTGGTTTTTTTTCAACTAATGATTCAGATGTCTGACTAAGTTTATCGTGTTGAGATTGATCTTCATTAGAATCAATATGTTGGGGTTCTTCCTGATTTTCCACTTCCACGTGCTCACCTTTTTAAGCTTATGGTTTTACATAACCCTACTTATATTTAAACTTTGTTACTTTTTATTATCTTTGAATTCAACTTGTTTTAGTTTAGTGAATTTCTTAATCATGTCAGCAAGCAAATCTTTCAGTGGTTTTTTCACTTCTGTATTCAGAGTTATAGTGACATTTTCACCTTCTAATTTTACTTCAAAATCTTTTTTATCAAGCTGTAATTCAATCATTGCTTCAACTTTTTCTTTTTCATCTGTTACTATTCTGTTTATTTTCAGATCATACTGAAGTTCTTTGCCTGATAGAGGATGATTAAAATCAACAATACATCTTCCGCCTGAAACTGTTTTGATCATACCTTCCATATCATCAATTGAAACTGGTAATCCCGGCATTGGATTGATTTCCTGTTTTGTGAAAATTGATTTAGGTAAAAGTTTTAGTAATTTAGCATTTTTTTTCCCAAAACCTTGTTCTGGTTTTAGTTCAACTTTGAATGTTCCTGGCTCTTTACCTTCTATAAACTTATCTAGACCCGGCAATACTTGAGCGTTTCCAACCATTATTTTTACAGGACCATATGTGTGTTTTTCATTAAATAATCCGTTTTCTTTTGCTATTTTTTCATCAGTTGTATCAAACACATATCCTTCATCTTTTAGTTTTCCTGTGTATTCGATTTCTACAAAGTCTTGTTTTTTTATTTTAGTCATTTTTCCCCTTTTATCTCATGTTAAAAATGAGAAGAAATTACAGATTAAAAGAATTATTGGTTATTTATAAAGTTTAGTATTTTATTAACAACGCCACCTATGTCTATATTTGTTGTATCTACAACCAAATTATAATTGTCTAAATCATTAAAATCAATGTCATAGTATTCTTTATATCTCTTTTTTTCTGATTCTGCTCTATCTATTAGATGTTTTTTTAATGATTCTTCATCTTTAAAGTTTTCTTCTGCTCTTTTGTCTTTGAAAATTCTCTTTGCAGATTCTTCTAAACTAACATCAAGAAATATTTTTATTGAGTTTGGAATACAGTAGAAACCTAGTCGTGAATCAATTATGAAATTATCTTCTTTTTTACCTAAATCTATTTGTTTTTGCTCTACTAGTTTATCGATTTCATCACTTTGTTCTTCTAGTTTTCCTAATTCGTTTATTGAAAGGCCTTTTTCTTTTGCAATCTGCCTTTGGAAATCGCCCATAGAGTAGTGTTTAAGGTTTAGTTTTTTAGAAATTATCTTAGATACTGTTGATTTTCCAGAGCCTGGTTTTCCTGATATTGTTATTATCATATTAATAGTTAAGAATTAACTCATTTATTTATGTTTCTAAAAAACATATAATTTATAAATGATTATTTATTCCTTGTACTTGTTAATTTTAGGGGGTATTATAAAAAATGGCAGATAATAATAGCAATATACAACCTGTATTCATAATGCCAGAAGGCACTCAGAGAAGCCAAGGTAGACAAGCTCAAAGAATGAATATCATGGCTGCTAAATTAGTAGCAGAAACTGTTAGAACTACATTAGGTCCTAAAGGAATGGACAAGATGATTACTGGAATGGGTGATATAACTGTTACAAATGATGGAGTTACAATTCTCGAAGAAATGCAGATAGAGCATCCTGCTGCTAAGATGATTGTGGAAATAGCTAAAACTCAAGAAGAAGAAGTTGGAGATGGCACAACAACCGCTGTTGTTATTGCAGGTGAACTATTAAAAAATGCAGAAGGATTAATTGAACAAGATGTTCATCCAACTGTTGTAGCAAGAGGATATAGATTGGCTGAGTCTAAATCTCAAAAAATCTTAAATGAGATGGCAGAAAATGTTTCTATAAAAGATGTTCAAACACTAAATAAAATTGCAATGACTGCAATGACTGGTAAAGGTGCTGAAAATGCAAAAGAAAAATTAGCAGACATAACTGTTAAATCAATTATAACCATTTCAGAACAAGATGGTGATAAAATCCTTATAGATAAAGATAATATAAAGATAGAGAAAAAAGTAGGATCAAGTGTAGAAGATTCTGAATTAATAAAAGGGATTGTATTGGATAAAGAAAGGGTTCATTCAGGAATGCCTCAAAAAATAGAGAATGCAAAAATAGCTTTGGTTGATTCTGCAATTGAGATAAAATCAACAGAGATGGATGCTAAAATACAAATTACTGATCCATCACAAATGCAGGCTTTTTTAGATCAAGAAGAAGGTATGTTAAAACAAAAAGTAAAAAAGATTGTTGATTCTGGTGCAAATGTTTTAATCTGTCAAAAAGGGATTGATGATTTGGCACAGCATTTCTTAGCAAAACATGGAATTTATGCTGTTAGAAGATCCAAACAATCTGATATGGTGGCTTTGTCAAAAGCAACAGGTGGAAAGATTGTTACTAATTTAGAAGATTTAAATGGAAATGATTTAGGAAAGGCTGGCTTTGTTGAAGATGTAAAAGTTGGAGATGAGAATATGACTTATATTAAGGAATGTAAAAATCCTAAATCTGTTACATTATTAATAAGAGGCGGAACAGAGCATGTTGTTGATGAAGTAAAAAGAGCTGTTACTGATGCTGTAGGTGATGTTGCTGCTGCTTTAAAAAATGGAAAGGTTGTAGCTGGAGCTGGTTCTCCTGAATTAGAATTATCAAAAGGGTTAATGAAGTATGCAAACTCCTTATCAGGAAGAGAACAACTAGCTGTAGAGGCTTTTGCAAAATCAATGGAAGTAATTCCAAGAACTTTAGCGGAGAATGCTGGAATTGATTCAATAGATTCATTAACAGAGTTAAAAGCTGCTCATGATAAAAAGAACAAATGGGCAGGTATTGATGTATTTACAGGAAAAACGATGGATGCCTGGAAAGAAGGAGTTATAGAGCCTTTAAAGATCAAAACTCAAGCTATTGCTTCTGCTTCAGAAGTTGCTGTAATGATTTTAAGAATAGATGATGTTATTGAAGGTGGAAAGGTTGGGCCAGAAATGGGTGGGGGAATGCCACCTGGTATGCCTCCAGGTATGCCTGGAATGATGTGATTTTTTTAATTCTAAAAAAGAAATGTTTATAAAGAATAAACTCTAGTTTTATTTAAAAAGAGGTGTTTTATGAGTGATGATGTAGATTATGAGATTATTTCACGTAAAGATATTGCAAGATTAAAACAAGAAATAAAAGAGTTAAAAGAAGGGAAAAATTCTGGTTCTGCAAATAATGTTATGGGTAAACTTAATCAAATGTTAGATTTATTTAAAGAGGCTAGCTTAAGTCTTAAAAATGAAAAACCTGATGGGATAAAATTAGAAGCTATACATGATAAATTAGATAATCTTCTTGATCAAAATCAAAAAATTGCAGAAGGGCTTTTATCTATTGCTGATTTGGTAAAAGGAGGAAAACCAGAAATTCAACAAAGACCGATGGCCCCAAGACCAATTCCTAATCAACCTATGCCAAGATTAGGTCCAAGACCCCCTATGCCTGGTCCTCAACCTCTGCCTAGAGCACCTCAAGGACCTCCAATTCAAGGAATCCCTTCTTTTCCTAAACCAGGTATGCCTGGTATGAATCCAATGCGGGTCCCTCCTCCAAAAGGAATGCCTAGGCCTTCTAAACCTGTTAAAAAAGGTTTATTTAGAAAAAAGTAAGAATGGATCAACAAATTTATAATAAAGATATTTCTAAAGAATTTTTTAAAAGTTTAGCTAATGCTTATCATAAATATGAAAAAACTGACAAGGCGAAGGAAAGATTAAACAAACATGTTGAAAAAGTAAAAGAATTATCTTTGAATAAAAAAACACCTAAGAAAAAAATTACTCAGGAGTTTAAGAGATTAGAAAAGCTAATTCTTGAAGTTATTAGTCTAGAGAGGGGAATATTGGCTAGAGGAGATGAAAAAGATATTAGTCAGGAAGTTAAGGATAGAATAATAGAATTAGAGGAAAAATTTGAAAAGTATACTAAGATGATTGAGGGAAGGCAGCAAAAGGTAAAAGAGTTAGAGAAAAAGATTAAGACAAAGATGAAAGAAGATAAAGCAAAAGGCATTGTAGATCCTGTTACTAATACCAAAAATATTGAATTAAAGAATATATTGTATGATTTAGAAGAAAAATATGAGAAATTAAAATCAAGGGGGATTCCTAAATCTAAATTAAAAGTTATTGAAGATAAGATTAATAGGTTAAAAGAAAAGATTTAAACATCTTTTCCCATAATTGTATTTCTTCCGTTTGCTTTTGCTCTTTCGCAAGCTTCAAGAATTATTCTTTCTACTTTTTTATTTATTTTTTCATAGAAATCTGTTGAAACGTTAAGAGATTTTTCATCTATTTTTGCTAGTTCTTTTATTTTTGCTTTAACAACCAATTCTGACATTTTATTTCACCTCATCTATGTGTAAACCAAAATTTATATTTATTATTTTCTATTTTGTCTAATTTACAAAACCCAAATCTTTCAAATTGCACTATATTATTAATTTTTTCGTTTTTTAGGTCTGGTTCTGCTAGGCCTTTTATTGTTTTTCCATTGTTCATTAGGATTTCAACATCAACTAAATCATCAGTTACAGGAAGCCAGTGTATCATCTTGGCTTTTAGGCTTTCATCAATTCCTTCTGAAATGAATGAATTATCTTTAAAATTAAGTAAATGCATTAACCTGTAATTCTTTCCTTTTTCTAATTTATCCTGTATATAGAATTCATCTTTTGCCTTTAGAATTCTATACCCTCTTTCTTTAAAATCTGGGTGTATCAGTAATTTAACTTCTTTTTCTTTGTGTTGAATCTTTATTTTTTTAGGATTTTCTACAAAAAAATATCTGTTTGATGTTTTGTCTATATCTTCTTTATTAAAATGATTAATTGATTTAAAAAAATCCTCAATATGAACTGTTTTGTCTGTTAGACTAACACCAACATCAATTGCGTATTTAACAAAACTTTGAGGTTGATATCCTCTTCTTTTTAGAGAAGGAATAAAAGGAATTCTTATGTCATCCCACCCGGTATAAACTTTTTTATCAATCTTTTCTTTTGTTTTTGTAGAGCTTACTTCAAATCCTTCAAAATTAATTCTTCCGACAAACAAGGCTGTTGGAGGTTGTTTTTCCAAGGCTTCAAAAATCATTCTCTGGCGTTTTTCATTATCAGCATGGTCTTTTCCTCTTATATTATGGGTTATTCCTGATGTTAGGTCATCAATAGCTACTGAAAAATTCATTAGAGGCCATACTCTATATTTGTTTCCTGTTTTTTGGTGTTTTGTTTTATTAATTCTTAACAAAGGAAAATCTCTCATTGCTGGGTTTTTATAATCAACAGAAGATTTGAATCTTACAACAGCTTCTCCTTCTTTGTAGCCTTTTTTATCTAACATTTTTTTCCATCTTTGGATTTGTTTATCTTTAGAAAGATGTCTACAAGGACAGGCTGTTTTGCTAATAATTAACTCTTTAAATTTTTCAGGATCACAATCACAAACATATAATACTTCTTTTTCAAATAGTTTTTCAGCATATTCATAATAAACTTTGATATTATCTGATTGAGTTGTAATTTCAATATCATTTCCCCATAACCATTTAGAATCTTGTTTAATTAATTCATAAGCAGGTTCATAGATGTTGTTTGCGTTTGTATCTCCAATTCTAATTATAAATTTTCCATTATATTTTTCACAATATGAATGATTCAGGCTTCCAACATAGGCATGACCAATATGCAAAGGGCCAGAAGGGCTTGGTTCAAGCCGCATAACAACTTTTCCTTTTTCAGCATTAGGTAGATCCTTTAAACCTTGTTTTTTTTCTTGTTTTTTTTCTTTTAATAATCCAGGAGCTTTTTTTTTAAGTTCTTTTTGTTGTTTTTCTAGGCTTAGTTTATTAATTTCCTTTACAATATTGTTTACTTCTTTGGATATCTCTTTTATGTTTTCTTTTACCTTAGGATTGTTTGAGATTAGATGGCCGATAACAGCAGAAACATTAGCTTTTCCGTTAAATTTTACTGCGTTTTGTAAAACAAGATTCCTTATATCTTTTTTATTCATATTTCTTAATATAAATTCCAAGTTTATAAGATTTTCGTGAAAATAACAAAACTAATTTATAGAAAGCTTTATATATTAAGAAAAAAATAATATCTTATAATTATGTTTATCTTAGAAAAAGAGGTGTATGAATGAGGCGTAATAAGAGGGCTGCTCTAAATCTTAGTATTAATGCTATTGTTGTTTTGATTCTTGCTATAACCATGCTTGGGCTTGGTTTGTCTTTTATGAGAAATATATTTGGTTCTGCTACACAAGAGTTTGAAGAAGTTGGAGGAACTGTTAGAAAGCAGATGATTGATCAGATGAAAGAGAGTGATAATACTGTTGATTTGAGCAGGCCTAAAGTAGAGCTTAAGGCAGGGGAAGAAACTCAAATTTTTATTGGATTTAAAAATGATGGCAATGTTCAAAGATATTTTCAGGTAAGTACTACTGGTTCGTCATCAACTACATTAGGTGATGCTGATACTTGTAATATATTAGATAATACCGGAGATAAAATAATTTATTTAGAGTTTAAAACAGGTGAAACAGAAGTATTAAAAGGAGAAGTTGTTGTTTTGCCTTTAAATGTTAAAACCAGTTCTGATGTAGATCAAGATACTTGTTTTTATGAAATAGTTGTTGAACATGGTACTACTTCAGGTAGTCTAGATAAGAATGAAACTATTGAGTTGACTGTTGATATTGTAAGTTAAATAGAGGTGGATAAATGAGGCGTAATAAAAAAGGTGGTTTGAATCTCAGTATTAATGCTATTGTTGTTTTGATTCTTGCTATAACCATGCTTGGGCTTGGTTTGTCTTTTATGAGAAATATATTTGGTTCTGCTACAAAGGAGTTTGAAGAGGTTGGTGGGACTGTTAAAAAACAAATGATTGATCAGATGAAAGAGAGTGATAAAGTTTTTGATTTAAGCAGGCCTAAAGTTGAGCTTAAAGCAGGAGAAGATACTCAGATTTTTATTGGATTTAAAAATAAAGCTACGGTTGGGAAAAATTTTCAGTTGAGGCAGGTTGAGGCAAGTAGATTGGGAGAAACTGGTTCTACTAATAGGACAAATGTATTTAATGTTACTACAGCAGGAGTTATTTCAATGGAAGGGACAACAACAGGTTTATGTGGTGCAAGAACAGATAGTGGGACAGAACCAACAGATGTAGTAGAAGTATATCTTGAGTTTAAAGGTACTAAAACAAAAGTAGCAAAGGGTTCTGTTGTAGTAGTGCCAATAAATATTAAAACAACATCTAGTTCAAATGTAGGTAGTTGTGTTTTTGAATTAAAAGGGGATTCAGATGCAGATAGTGTAGGTACTCCTGATTATAATAAAATAGTTGAATTGACTGTTGATGTAGTAAGTTAAATTTGCTCTTTTTAATATGAAAAAAAGATTAACAGACCAACAAGAATTTGAGGTAATGAAGCTTGTTCTAGACAAATTTTTGTGGATTGGCACATTTATAATGGTTTTTGGTTTATGGTTGATATTTAGAGGTATGGCTCTTGATGGTGTTGCAGTTATATCAATAGGAGCAATTGTATTAATATTATTGCTTATAATAATTGTAAAAGAGTATGAAATAATAAAATGAGTTAATAGTTTCTTTTTTATTAAGATGAAAAAAGCTACTGTATATATTACAACAGAAACAATCGTTTTAATAATAATTGCTATTGTTTTTTTAGGGATATTTTTGACTTTTGGACGTTATATGTATTCAAAAATGGGGGGAGATATAAAAGATGCTTTTGATACTATAACTAATCAAAGGATTGATAGGTTAAAAATGTCTGAAAAAACATTTGATTTGGAATTTCAAACAGTTAGTATTCAACCTGGAGAAAGGAGAATATTTTTTATGCTTTTGAAAAATGAAGATAGCAAGGTTGTTGCATGGAATATAAACCACACATATAGTAATATTAGTAAAGATATAGATTGTAGTAAAATTTCTTTTGATTATAAAGAAGGTATAACCGTGTTACCAAGGAGTAATAGGGTTCCTCCTTTAGTAATAGAAGCAGATCCAAAGCTTTATGAAGGAACTTGTTTATTTGAATTATTGGCAAAAGACTCTGATAACAATACAAAAATGTTAGAAGTAGTTGTAGATGTTACAGATACAAAATGAATAAAAAAGGGCTTCAATTAACTATTAATTTTATTGTAATGTTAGTAATAGCGTTAGTTGTGTTTGGGATGGGTTTAAGTTTATTTAGAAAGTTTTTTGTTGAAGCAGATGTTATAAAACAAAATCTTGATGATCAGACAAAAAAAGAGATACAACAAATTATGATGAGTTCTGCTGATCAGGTTGTTGTTTATCCATCTCAACTAACAGTAAGACAAGGGAAGAGTGATATTGTTGGTATTGGAATATTAAATATAAATGATAATACAACTAGTTTTGGAATAACCCCTTCATGGGATGGTACGTCTTGTTATGATAATGATGGTTCTGTAATGAGTGGTTGTACTGTTAATGATATAAAAGTTACAAGTGTAACAAGAGCTATAGAGAGTAATGAAAGAGAAATATTTGATATTCCTATTAGAGTTAGTGGTGATGCACAAGTAGGAAAGTATGCTGTAACAATTAGTGTAACTGGTGGAACTTCTAGTACAAATATAGTTTATGTAAAAGTTATTTGATTATTCTAGAAAAATCTTGTGCTTTTAATGATTTAGTACCAACTAGAGAACCATCTATATCTGGTTGAGCTATTAATTCTTTTGAGTTATCTGGAGTGACGCTTCCTCCATAAAGAATTCTTATTTTTTTGCTTATTCCTTTGCTATATATTTTATTGATTCGGTTTCTTATGGTGTTATGGGATTTTTGAGCATCTTGAGGAGAACTTGTTTTTCCGGTTCCAATTGCCCATACTGGTTCATAAGCAATAACAACATTTTTCATATCTTTTTTACTAACGTCTTTTAATCCTTTTTTTATTTGGTTTATGATAACTTTTTTTGTTTTGTTTGATTTTCTTTCTGTTAAAGTTTCTCCAACACAGAGTATTGGATTTAGTTTATTTTTTAAGGCATTTTTCAATTTTAGATTTATTATATTATCTGTTTCATTAAAGATATGCCTTCTTTCAGAATGTCCCACTATAACATATTTACAACCAAATTCTTTAAGCATTTTAGGAGAGATTTCTCCTGTATACGCTCCTTTATCTTTGTAACAAACATCTTGTGCTCCTAATTTTATGTTAGAATTTTTTATAGCTTTATTTACTTCTTGTAAAGCTGTAAAAGAAGGGCATAATAGAATTTCTTTGTTTTTTACCTTTTTTAGTTTTTGTTTTAATGAAGTGGCTAACCTAACAGCTTCTTTAACTGTTAAGTTCATTTTCCAGTTAGCTGCTATCAAAGGTTTTCTCATATTAACTTAGTTTATTCAAAATGTCTGACAAATCCCCTATTGGCATGTATCCACTAACTTTATATTTTCCATTAATTACATTTCCTGGTGTTCCTGTAATTCCATATTTATTTGCAACATTTCTATAATCATTTAATTCAAGTGCATATATCTTAAGTTGTGGATATTTTTCTTTTGCTTCAAGAAGAACAGGATAATATTTCTTACACCATCCACAACCTGGAGAATAAAATACTATCAAAGTTTTTGGAATTTCTTCAAAGCTTTTAAATTCTAATATTCTTCCTTCATATGTTTCTGGTGATCCTGTTTCAAATGATAGTATTTTTGATTTAATATCTGCAGAAAGTTCATTTTCAAATACAGTCCAGTCTTCTGGTCCTTGAGGTTGAGTTGGTGTTGTTTCTACTGATGCTTCTACTTCTTTTGTCATATCAATTCCTTCTTGTGTAAACAACATTTTTCCATCTTTAGTTACATAAGATGTATATGATTGACCATTAATTGAAAGATCTACAGCATAAACACCGTTTGTTTCAGTTATAGAATTGAGTTCAGCTGTATTGCCTTCTGGAAGAAGGTTGGTGTTTATATAATTTATAGCAATGTTTCCTGCATTTTTTTCACTGACTGATCCTGTACCAGCTGCAAGAACGTAGATTAATAATATAACACAGATAAATGTTGTGTATTTCCAAAAGTCTGATTTTTTTATTTTAAATTTTGTAGATTTCTTTTTGGTTGTTTTGTGTTTAGTAGAACTATGTTTTTTCATATATTACCACCCTTGTTTTTTATATTTTTATGGTAATATCTTTTATTTATAAATGTTGTGGAATAAACCTTAATATTTATATAGGGTTATTCATTTTATTTTGGAATGGTACTTGAGAAATTAGGTAATAATTTGAAAAATACCTTAAGCAAGATAGCTAAGTCTGTTTTTGTAGATGAAAAACTAATAAATGAATTAATTAAAGATATACAAAAGGCACTACTACAGGCTGATGTTAATGTTAAGTTAGTTTTTGAGTTGACCAAGAAGATTAAGGAGAGGGCTCTAAAAGAAGATCTTCCTTCTGGTTTGACTAAAAAAGAACAATTAGTTAATATTGTTTATGATGAATTAGTTAATTTTATGGGTGGTGAAGTTTCTAAGATTAATGTTGATTCTAAGCCTTTCAAAATAATGATGGTTGGTTTGTTTGGTTCTGGCAAAACAACTCATTGTGGAAAATTGGCAAGATATTTCACTACAAGAGGTTATAAGGTTGCTTTAGTTGGTCTAGATGTTCATAGGCCTGCTGCAATGGATCAGATTGAGCAGATTGCTCATCAGGCTAATGTTCCTGTTTATATAGATAAAAAAGAGAAAGATGTTACTAAAATATGGAAATCTTTTGAAGCACATGAGAAAAAGTATGATATTGTTTTGATAGATACTGCAGGAAGAGATGCCTTGAGTGATGATTTGATTAAAGAGATTGAGTCTATTAATGATTTGATTAAGGCTCAGGAAAGATTGCTTATTATTTCTGCTGATATTGGACAGGCTGCTCAGACACAAGCAGAGCAATTTAATAAAAGTTGTGATATAACTGGAATTATTATTACAAAGATGGATTCAACTGCACGTGGAGGTGGTGCTTTATCTGCATGTACTGTTTCGGGGGCTCCGATTAAGTTTATTGGAGTTGGTGAAAAAATTAATGATTTAGAATCATTTAATCCAAAGGGTTTTGTTGGCAGGTTATTGGGTATGGGAGATATAGCAGCATTGTTAGAAAAAGCAAAAGGTGCTATTACAGAGGATGAAGCTCAGGATTTAGGAGCTAGGCTTCTTAAGGGTGATTTTACGCTTATTGATTTGTATGAACAGATGGTTGCTATGAAGAAAATGGGGCCTTTAAACAAAGTTATGGAGATGATCCCTGGTTTTTCACAAATTAAAATGCCAAAAGAAATGCTTCAGGTTCAGGAAGGCAAACTAGAAAAGTGGAAACATGCAATGGGTTCTATGACTAAAGAGGAATTAGAAGATCCTTCTTTGATTAGCTCAACAAGAATTGATAGGATAGCAAAAGGAGCTGGTGTTAATCCTTCTGATGTGAGGGAATTGATTAAACAATATAAACAAGGCAAAAAAATGATGAAGATGATGAAAGGCGGAAAAGATATGGATAAGATGGTTAAAAAAATGGGTGGAATGGGAAACATGGCCAATATGATGGGCAAAGGTGTTAAATTTAAATAATATAAATAGGAGTTGATAAAATGCCAATAAAGAAAGGAGATAAAATAAAAGTTGATTATACTGGAACATTTGATGATGGTAATGTATTTGATACTTCAGAAGGAAAACAACCAATAGAGTTTGAAGTTGGGGCTGGTCAATTAATAAAAGGCTTTGATGAGGCTGTTGTGGGTATGGAAAAAGGGCAGGAGAAAGAGATAAAACTTAGTTCATCTGAAGCTTATGGTGATGTTAATCCTGAATTAATTAAGAAAGTACCTAGAGACAAGCTGCCTAAAGATAAGGAGATAAAACCTGGAATGGTTTTAGGAATGGGTACACCAGATGGAAAACAGATTCCAGTTAGAGTAACAGATGCTAATGATAAGGAGATAACTATTGATCTAAATCATCCTCTTGCTGGAAAGAATCTTAATTTTAAGATTAAGGTTGTAGAAATAGTTTCTTGATTTTTTAATTTAATTATTTAGTAGTAACAAAACCCAAAGATTTATAAATTTAGTAAAATTACAATATAATAAGGTGACAGATTTTAAATATAATAGGGGAGGTAGTAATCCAGGTGTTTCTCCTGCTGCTTTAGTTAGTCCTCCTAATATGCCAGACCTTTATAAAAAAGGAGGATTACCACCACATCTTCTTAAAGATCCTTTACTAAATGAAAAGAAAGTTGGGTCTGCTTATGAAGGATATGTTCAGAATTATAATGATCCATTATACATGATTTTAGGTAGATTACAGGATTCAAGAAAAATGGCAGATAATCCTGATAAAGCTCTTAATGCTGCATTGAGTTATATGGCTTTAGATCCTAGTGGATCGTATGTTAGAGCTTAAATTATTTTCTAATTAAAAAACGTAAAGATTTTTGATTGTTGTTTTTTTAGTCTTTTTAATCTTTCTTCCATTAATTCAGAATTTTCATATTCTTTTTCTTTTTTTCTAAAAAGAGTTGTATGGTGGTAGTTTCTTCCGTTTTTGTTTTTGAATTGGTGTTTTTTATGCAATAATTCATGATACATTACATAGTCGATTAATTCATAATCGTGTTTTAGTGCAGAGCTTATTGTTATTAAGTCTGAAGCATAACTGTAGCTCCCTACTTTTGTGAATGATTCTTGGCCAAATTTAAGGTTTGGTTGTTCTATCATATTTGAGAAATATTTGTTGTTAACTCTGTTAAAGCTTGCTTCTAAGATTGGTTCTGATTGTGTTTTAGGCACAAAGTTATGTAATTTTTTTATGAATGTGTTGTACATATCCATGTTTTTTGTATGTTTTCTTGATTTGAATAATTTTATTAACATTTCCTGAATTAATCCAATTTTTATTTCGCTGTCAACTGTTTTCCATTGTTTGCTTAGATTTAATGTTATCTTGTTAGAACTAAATCTTACATTAGCATTAAATGGCTGGAATTTTCCACTATACTTTATTTGAGTTTCATAATTAAATTCTTTTTCAGGATATAGTCTTTTGAATGATTCTTCTATTATGTCCATAAAAGACTATAATAACAAACTATATAAATAGGTTTTGCTTAAATATTAAAAAAGGTGATATTATGGTAAATGTGGCTATTAATGGGTTTGGGAGGATAGGAAGATTAGTTCTTAGGGCTGGTTTAGAAGATAAGAATATTAATTTTGTAGCAATAAATGATTTGAGCGATTTAAAAACAATGGCTTATTTGTTTAAGTATGATAGTGTTCATGATCAGTTTAAAGGAAAGGTTGATGTTAAAGGTGGTTTTTTAGTTATAAATAATAAAAAAATAAAATTTTTCTCTGAAAAAGAACCTGCTAAACTTCCTTGGAAGAAATTAAATGTTGATGTTGTGTTTGAGAGTACTGGCAGGTTTAAAACAGAGAATGATTTACAAAATCATATTAAAGCAGGAGCTAAAAAGGTTTTGTTATCTGCTCCAGCAAAAGAAGGGAATATAACAACTGTTGTTATGGGTGTAAATGATAAAGATGCAAAAGGTAGAAAGTTTGTTTCAAATGCTTCTTGTACAACAAATAGTTTAGCTCCTTTGCTTAAAGTTATAGATGAAAAGTTTGGTATTGAAAGGGGTTTTATTACAACTGTTCATTCTTATACAAGCAGCCAAAATATACTTGATTTACCTCATAAAGATTTAAGAAGAGGCAGGGCTGCTGCTATTAATATAATTCCAACAACAACTGGGGCAGCAAAAGCTGTTGGTATGGTTATTCCATCTTTAAAAGGAAAAATAGATGGAATGGCAATAAGGGTTCCTACTCCTGATGGAAGTTATTCAGATGCTACTCTAATTCTAAAAAAAGAAATGAGTGAAAATAAGATAAATAATGTGGTGAAAGAAGCTGCAAAAAAAGAATTAAAAGGAATTCTGGAATATTCTGAGGAAGAACTAGTTAGTTCAGATATTGTTGGGAATCCTCATTCGAGTATATTTGATAGTAAGCAAACAAGAGTTAAGGGTAATCTTGTTAAATTAGGTGCTTGGTATGATAATGAATGGGGTTTTAGTAAAAGGATGATTGATGTTGTCAAGTTGATGGCAAGGTAATATGTTAAAAACCTTAAAAAATATAGATTTAAGAGATAAAAGAGTTCTGCTTAGGGTTGATTTTAATGTGCCTTTAGATAAAAAAGGAAATATTACAGATGATTTTAAGATAAGATGTTCTTTGCCAACTATAAAATATATTAAACAAAAAGCAAAGCAGGTTGTTTTGATGAGTCATCTTGATCCGTGGAAGAATAATCCTGCTAGTAAAAAAGATTCTAGATTAAAAATGGATAAGACTGCCAAGAAATTAAGTAGATTGATTGGGGAAAAGGTTGTAAAAGTTGATGATTGTATTGATGTTAAATTGCCTTTGGATAAAATAGTTTTATTGGAAAATTTAAGATTTCATAAAGGGGAAAAAGAGAATGATAGGCAGTTTGCAAAAAAACTTTCATATCATGGTGATGTTTATGTGAATGATGCTTTTGGGACTTGTCACAGATCTCATGCTTCTGTTAATGCAATTGTTAGATATTTCAAGAATCGTTGTGCTGGTTTATTGGTGGAAAAAGAGGTTAAGATGTTAAATCCTATTTTAAAACCCCCTTTTTATGTTGTTTTTGGTGGATCAAAGATTAAAAGCAAAATAAAAGTTATAGGGAAATTTGGTAAAAAGGCTGATAAAATTTTTATTGGTGGTAAAATGGCTTTGGCTTTTATTGATGTTCATTACATTGATTTAGGAGAGAGAAGAATAGCTAGGAAGTTAATGAAAAAATTCTCTAATAAACTTGTTTTACCTGTTGATTATGTTTTAGAAGATAAGAAGATTGTTGATGTTAATTCAATACCTAAAAATAAAAAGATATTTGATGTTGGGTCTAGAACAATATTGGAATGGAAAAATATTCTTAAGAATGCTAAAACAATTGTATGGAATGGGCCTTTAGGGTGTTTTGAAAAGAAACCTTTTGATAGATCAACAAATGAATTAATTAAGTATTTGGCAAGAAGCAAGGCCAAAACTATTATTGGTGGAGGAGAAACAGCAGATTCTGTTAGAAAACTTAATTTACAAAACAAAATGACACATGTTAGTACTGGTGGTGGTGCTTCTCTGGAATTTTTAGAAGGTAAAAAACTTATTGGATTGAAAGTATTGGGTTTTTAATCAATCTCTAAATCAATATCTAACATTTCATTTATTTTTTCTTTTAGTTGTTTTTTCATTAGGTTAATGTCTATTTGAGATAATGTTTCATTTAATTGTTCAACTTTGTTTTTAATATCTTCAATATCCTGTTTTTTGTCTTTTAGTTTTAATTTTATATTTTCTATTTCATCAATTACTGTATGATTATTGTTTCTTTCTGTAAGATTTCTTAGTTCTACCATAAGATTATTATATTCTGTTAAAAAAGAAGAGAGTTTTGCTTTATTTATCTTATTTATAACTTGCAGTGTTTTTTCTTTTTTCTTGTCTTTTAATTCTATTTTTTTTGTGTGTATATTTTCTTCTAGTTTTTCTAAAACATTTTTTATGTCTAATTTATAATCATCTACTATTGCTTTTATAGGATCTTCGATATAGTCTTTTAAGAATTTTTCATCTTCTGGATGTAATTTCATGTGTTTTTTTAGTGCATGTTCTAAAACAGAGAAGTAGTGGAGTATTTCATCTTTTAATTCTGTTAATTGTTCATTTATCTTGTATTTTTCTACTTCTAATCTATGATATTCTTTAAATTCCTGGCTTTGCTCTTTGTTTGATATTTCTGATAGAATATTTTTTTTCTCTTTTTCAAGTTCATTAACTTTGTTTTTTGTTTGTTCTTTTTCGTTTTTTAATTGCTTTTCTTTTTCAATATTCTCTTTTAATGATTTTATATTGTCTTTTACTTGTTTTATGTCTTTTATTTTTCTATCTGATAATATTTCTTTTAAATTCTTAAATTGATTATCTATAGCTTTTATGTTTTGAGCAATAGCATATGTTTCATGACTAAAAAAATGTTGCAGAGTTTGATATGCTTTTAGTGTATTTTTTCCCAGATTGTTAATATCTTCATGAATTTGCTCTATAAACTCATTGATATCTTCTTCTGGTATTTTTATAGATTCAATAAAAATGTTGATTCTTTTAGTATAAAAGTCTCTATTGCCTTCCATAAACTGCATTTCTCTTGTAGTTATCTTATCGTTTTTTAGCTGTGCATTTTCAAGATTTTGTATATTTTCTCTTGTTTTTGAGGTTTCTTTTAGAATATTTTGTTTGATTTCATCTAATTTGTTGTTAACATTTTCATAAGAAGATTCTGTTTTTCTACTGAACCATTCTTCTAATTTTTCAAGCGGCAAACCTATTTTTTCTCTTTTTTTTAAGAATTTTTTCATGAAGTTAATCATAACATTCAAAGAAATTGATAAAGTTATTAAAGATTTGGGTTTTATAATATAATATATGTTAAATAAATTCAAGGTTAGAAAGGAGAAATTAAAGAAACAGGCTAGAATTGATATTTCTAATTTCATGAAGTTAGCTAAAGAATCGTTTAAAGATGATAAGGCTAAATCAAATAGATGCGTGCGTAAAGCTAGGCGGCTTGCTATGAAGCATAATATAAGGCTTAATAGTTCTATTAAAAAGAGGTTTTGCAAGCATTGTTATTCATATCTTGTTCCTAGTGAAAATTTGAGGATTAGAACCAGAGAAGGTAAATTAGTGTATTATTGTTTAGATTGTAAGAAATATATGAGGTTTCCTATTAAAAAGATAATTTAACTACTGTCCAGTAGATATAAAATAGAAAGCTTTATATACTAGTTATTTCTGTTATTTTTTAACATAAAATTATGATAAAATGGAAGAAGAAGAATTTGTATATGATGAAGTTACCGGCGGAAAAGGTAAGAAGAGAGTACTAGATGCTCTAAATAAGTCAAAATTAGGAAAGCACGAAATGGATGAACTATTTTGTGAATGGGAATAATACTATCTTATAAAGGATGTATAATGTTATTTAAACAAGGGATAATTGGGGCTATTTTAGGAACTGTTACATTAGGTACTTTCTATTTAATGTATCCTTCTAATAATCTAGAAAAACATGTAGAAAACCCTGTTATAACTGCTCCAGATCAAAGCAAGGGGATTGATAAAAAAGAGGTTGATATATATAATTTTCTTAATAAATATCAATCAATAATAAGGTGGAATGCTGTTAAATATGGTGTGCCTGATACATATCTTGCTTCGATTATTGCAAGTGAAAATTATGGGAGAAGGCGTTGTGATGATCTTCAAGATAGTGTAGGGGATTTGTTAAACTTAGATGTTTCATTAGGTCCTGGACAAATGACAATAAGCACTGCAGCTTCATTAGATGGTATTACTGGTGAATTAACACCTGAACAACGTGAATTATATGAAGAAAGATTGACTAATCCTGAAACAAATATAGAGTATGTTGCAAGATATTTATCATATTTGAAAAACAGAGATAATAGATTTCCTGATATGACCCCAGAAGATTTTGGTACTTCATTAGAAGCTATGGCAATTGTGGCTTCTGAATATATGATAGGCCATACTTCAACGAATAGGGATAGTGCTCAACCAAATTATTATGGTTGTGGTGTTTTAGTTGGTATGACTGATTCGTATTTACAACCTTTATTTGATGCTCCTTTATTATCTGAAGATAATGTGAGATGTTTTATAGAATCAAATCCAGATATTTTAGCACAAAACTAAAGAAATTAACATAATCTTTTTATAATGCTTGTTCTTTTAATGATTTATGTATGATTTAGAATTAAATAGGGTTGTAAAGGGAATAAAAGAGAAAAAGGCCAAAACAGTTTTAATTCAACTGCCAGATGGTTTAAAATCAAAAGCAAATGAAATAGTTGATACAATTCACCATGAGACAGATGCTAAATGTTTTATATGGCTTAATTCTTGTTTTGGTGCATGTGATACTCCTAAAGTTGATGCAGACTTATTAGTACAGTGGGGGCATAGTAAATGGATTTTTTAAATTATTTTTTAATAAGTTTGGTTGTTTATTTAGGATTATTAATTGGAATTATACTTTCTTTTATGGCAAAAGAAGAATTAAAAGATGGAAAAAGATATTTTATTCTTTTGCATAATATTATTTTGGGTTTTATACTGTTCTTTGTTTTAGAATTTTTTAGGGTAAATGTTTATTTGGCTCTTTTTTTACCTTTGGTTTTGATTGTTGTTTTGTTTTATTTTAATGAACTGTATAAAAAGAGTTATATTACTTATTTTCTCCTTGGAATTGTGTTTTATATTTCATCAAAAAATGTAAATTTTTTATTAGTGGTTTCTAGTTTGATTTTGTTTTATGGTTTTTTCATAGGTTCTTTACAAATTAATTTTAAGAAAAAGAATTATTTTAGGATTTTATTGAATAATCTGTTATTCTTTGTTTGTCTGGTTCTGTTTTTTATATAAGGTATATTACAAGACTGGTTAACATTCCTATAATAATACCAACTAATAATTCTAATAATGTATGTTTAGTATCTTTTTTTCTTATCATTGTACTTCTTAAAATAACTAAAGAGAATATGAAAGTTACTATAAACAGTGTGTCAAAACCTTGGTAGAGATATAATGATAGTGTCAGGGATGATACAGTAGAAGCGTGTCCAGAAGGCATCCCTCCTCCTTTATGGCGTTGGTGTTTGTTCAGTTTTTTGTTTTTGTGTATTCTTAAGTATACTTTTATAGAGTGAGATATTAACAATGCAACTAAAGGTGCAATAAATACTTTTATCATTTTTTAGACCCTTTTTTAGTTTTTGATATAATTTCAAAGAGTTCTTCAGCAGCGCTTTCTGGTCCTTTTGTTTCAAAACCAGGAATTCCAAGCCTTGTTCTTAGCTGTGCTATTCTAACTCCAGATTTAAATAATACTTTAAAATATTTTAATGCTAATTTTTCATGAATATCCCTATATTGAACAGGTCCAAATACATTTGCAAAATAGGTATGAACAATGCCTTTTTCAGTAGTTGTTCCTTTTGCCATCCTAGCTCCTTCATTAAACACCTCGAGTGCGTCATCAACAGACTCGAATTCATCAAATAAAGGATGTTCTTTATCAACTTCCTCATAATTGTTTGCGTATAGTAAGAAGTCAATTGGATAACCGTGGAGAACTTCTTTAAGTGTTGTGACTGGCAGTAGTGCTCTTGCATTAGTTTTTTGAGGACTTATTATTATTGATCTGTCAATGTTTCCAAAAGCAAATCCTGGCTGAAGATCATCTAATCTGACAAATGCTCCTGTTTCAGTTCCATATGCTTTTATTTTATTGTTTTTAAGTTCTAATGAACCCATATCATCAAATATTATAGTCATGTCTCTGATATATTTTTTTCCAAGAACACGAAATGCTTCTAAGGATTCTGATTTACCAGTTCCTGTGTCTCCTAAGATAACAATATTAGATGATTTTCCATTCTTAAGAGCTATATTTACCATAGCACCATGAATTGGCAGTCTTCCTTTTTTCATCATTATGATGTTATGAAGAGTTAACATCATCTTTTTGATGTATCCAAAATAGCCAAAATCATCTGATCTTTGGATTGCGGCTACAAATATATTATTTTTTTCATCATCAAAAAAGACTGTTGGAAGTTTTCCAAATTTATCAAGAGAATTTTTTGGAACTCCGTATGCAAATATAGCATCTGGCTTTTTTTCAAGATCTTTGTCATCTACTAATTCAAACAAATTTGCAACAGCGGTTCCTAATCCTATAAAATTATTATGGAAAAAAAGATGGATAACTAGTTCTCCAACTTTTGCAGGATAACACAGCCAATCCTCAGATTTTAACTCTATATTTTTCAGTGGATTTGTATCAACTTTTTTAAATTGGCCTGTTCTTTTATTCATTGGAGAGTCTATGATCAATGGTGGTTCTATAAGAACCTGTTTGATAAAATTGATATTTCTTAATTGATTATCAAGGTAGGAAGGGCATTTCCAGTCTTCTTTAGCTACAATAAGGCCTACCTGACATCCTGCAGATATCTGACGGTATACTCTTGGATGATCATTAGTAATATTCTCGCATATGTCTCTGTAAACTTTACGAACGAGATGGTTTAGAGTTCCTATTGTTTTATTAAATGTCCTATACGGCTTTTTGTGTGTATATTCTTCATTATTGTCTGTTGAATAACATACAAAAAACCTCTCAAAGTTACGCCAGTAGTCATATAGCTCTTCAACAAACTGGTGAAGCAAGTAATTATCTTTGAAAAAATCAGTAAATTCTGGTGCTGTTTTAATTATTTTTTCCTTAGGTGATTCTGAAAGTTTTTGTAAAAGATTTATCATGGTTTTTTCTTGTTCACTTTTAGACATTTTTTCTGGAAACACATTTAGAAAAGGGGAGTCTCTTTCTCTAAGATCCTCTAGAAATCTATGAATTATATTTTTGAATAATTCTGTTTTAGTTAAATCCCTTGAATTTTTACAAATTTCGCCATTACTTTTGATTATTACTTGTTTATTGTAAAAAGAAAAGTTTGTTTTATTGGGTTCCATCTTAATTTCCTTGTTCTTTACAAGCTTTATAAATATTATCAAATAATTCTTGTATTTGATTTTTTGATAGTGCTGAGAAAGCTATTCTTAAGAGATTTCCCATTGCAATTACTCCTGTTGAATATTTTTCCAGTAGTGTTTGTCTTACTTTTTCTGCATCTGTGTTTAATTCTATGCACATGAAATATCCTGAATTAAAAGGTAGTGGTTTAAAGAATTCAGAATATTTTTCGTCTTGTAAAACTCTTTTAACTTCTTGATATCTTGATTTCAATAATTCATATTTTTCTTGCTTTTCTTTTTGATATTTTTTAGAGTTAAATGCCTTTAATACTAGTGATTGTGATAGATGTGGTGCGGTTGATATTGTTGAACGAACAGCACCTGCTGTTTTGTTTTCTAAGGCTTTGTAAAGGTCTTTGTTAGCGTCTTTTATTCCAAAGGTGATGAATCCAACCCTAAATCCCCATACATAATCTTCTTTTGTTGCACCGTCGATTTTAACTGCCAAGATATTTTGATGGAGGTTTGCTAGTTTTGTAAAGATTGATTCTTTGTAAACTCCTTGTCTATAGACTAGACCAAAATAAGCATCATCTGTTATAACAAGAATTTTATTTCCTTTTTCAGCTGATTCTTTTACTATTTCAGCTATTTTTTCTGCTTCTCCTGCTGTTAAAGTATATCCTGTTGGGTTGTTTGGAAAATTTAAGAGAATTATTTTTTTTCCGATTTCTCCTTTATTTAATTTGTTTTTGAAACTTTCTAGATCAAATTTTTTATCTTTAAATGTATTAAATTTGTCTAGTTCTGCACCATATGTATTAGTAAAAATAAGTTCATAGTTTTCCCAAAGTTTATCTGGGATGATTATTTTATCTCCGGGGTTTATGAAAAGGTATCCTGCAAGACTTAATCCATGAGTTATACCGTTTGTTGTTATAGGCAGACTTGTTTCTAATTCTAAAGATGGATTTTTTTCATATATTTTTTCTTTCCATTTTTCTCTTAGTTCTGGTTTTCCAAAACTAGATGTATAAGTAAAAATTTCTTTTGGATCAAGCTTTTTTATTAATTTAGCTATTGATTTTAGACGCATTAGAGATAGATCTTCTTCTAAAGCTATGCCCATTGTAGCGTTTATTTTTTTACCTTTTGCATCTGCTGATTGGGCCATAACTTCTTTTCTAGGAAAGAATATTAATTTACCTCTGTTAGATATTAAATCGTAGATAGAACTATTATTCTTTATTGTGTTGTTTAATTCAATAGATTGTGGATTTGCTTCAACCATGCCATAAGAATAATTGGATTGTTATTTATAAAGTTTCTGAATAATATATGGATTATATTACTATTTCTGAATTGTTTTTTCTTTTAATATATATCATATCATCGGTGTTTTGCCCATTGCCTATCCCTAATACACTAAATCCTGTTAAAGATTCTATTGTTCCAATAAAGTTTTGTATATTTCTTGGTAATTTGTCGTCTGGATTTCTTTTATCTGCTGCTATTGGCGTATCTTTCCATCCTGGCATGACTTTTACAATAGGATAGCAGTGTTTTAGTACATTATCGAAAGGGAAAGGGTCTCCAATTTTGATTATATCTCCATTATTATATGTTATTCCATTGGAATCAGTTGATTCTTCAGAAGGATTATGATATATATATGCTACTGTTAGTCCAACAAAATCCTGATGATCTCCTCTGTCCATTGCTGATAAGGATAGGTGTGGACCTTGTGCTTTGTTTACTTGATATGCTGCAACACAATCAAAAACACCTAAAACTCTTGGTTTTTTTGTTGTTGCTCCTTTTTCTCCAAATTTTCTGGATGATGAAATTGCTATTGCTTCTGATATTGAATATGTTCCTGTTTTATCTGTATATTCTGTTGGTCTTAATGTACCGTTACTTTGAATTGAAGTAAAATACTTTTTTTGGATTGTATCAAAATCAATACAAGCATCTCCTAAATCATCTAGATTGTTTATTGGTGGTTTGTGAGATGAGAAATAATTTTGTGGAACATATGAAGAAGGATTTGCGCCTATGCCTACTCTTGAATCTCCTGGTGTTTTTGCAATGTTTATGACTACATAAGTGTATTTGCTAGTGTTTATTTCTGTACTTGCTAATACTCCTGCAGCGTGTGTTTGTGCAGAAGTTGCAGATCTCCAATGTTTTTCAGTAGCATTTGACAGCCAGAATGATTGAGGAGATTCTATAAGAACCTTTTTTCCTTGTTCTAATCCTTGGTTTATGGCATGATTTACATCTGCTCTTTCTGGGAAATCAGGATTTTCAACAACGTTTCTTCTGTATAAATCTATTATAAATTCTACTTTATCCCTTACTTCTAAAAATTCAAAAAGATGATCTGGGATTTTTCTTATTTCTGAGAATTCTCGAAGATTATCCAGAATTTGTTCTTCTGATTGTTTGCTGTGTTTGATTAAAGCATGGTATGTTGCTAAATCTCCTTTAAGTGTTTTTGCTTGGAAATCTCTAGAATTAAATAAATCATCTAATCTTAAACATTTTTTTCTGGATTTTGATGCATGAACATATGACATACCCATAAGTGTTGATGAGTTTGATTTACTTAGTGCAAAATCCATTATTTTATGGTATGGTCCTACAATATGCACATTACCTATTTTGAATCTTTCTTTATAATCTGGAGCAATTTGAGTTAAACTACTTACTTCTTTCTCTACAAAACTAATAGGATCCATGACACATTCAGGACCTATAAAAACTTGTTTGTCAGGAACCATAATTCCAGAAGGAGTGAGATGGAATACATATTTTTTATCGTTGTGGCAAACTGTGTGGCCTGCGTTTTCTCCTGAATTCATTCTTGTTATTATTTCGACTAATTCGTCTTGAGCTACAGCATCTGTTATCTTTCCTTTGCCTTCATCACCAAAATAACTTCCTGCTACAACAATAATATCGTTTTTGGCAACTAAAGGGTGTAGAACTTTGTCTCTAGAAAGAACTATAAAATCTAAACCTGTTTGATGTCTTAAGGCTTCTACTGGTAGTGTATTTTTTAACGCTTCAAATAGTTGTTGTTCTTGTTGAAAAAATGTTGACATTTTTTGTTTCCTCTTTATTATTTTAAAACATTAGTTTTGCTTTCTTGTGAAGAACCAATTGTTCTTCTTTCAAATCTTATTTCGCCATTATACACTTTTTTATGTAATTCATTTATATCTCTACAATTAAGAACGTGATATGCTGAAATCATTCCATCTCTTATTAAAGGAATCCATTTATGAATAGATCCTCTATATTGAACGTGTCCTGTAATGCCTTGTGGAAGTTTTTTATATCCTCTTATTCCTCCAACATTTGCTTCTGGTGAACCCATCCCCCTATAAATTTTTACAAGTAATCCTGATTCAGGATCAACTATTGTTTCCCCTGGGCTTTCTTCTGTTCCAGCAAGCATTTTACCAAGCACTACGATGCTTGCTCCATTAGATTGTGCTTTTACAATATCTCCAACATGCTTTATCCCTCCATCTGCAAGTGTTCTCATATTCCCTTGTTGTTTTGCACAATGGTAAACCGCTGCTGCTGCTGCTCTGGCTATACCTATTGATCCTGCTGTTGTACATATAGAACCACCCCCTTGACCATCTCTATCAGCATGTGTTCCTAGTTTGTTTAGATATTCATAAGCTTCTTTTGTTGATATATTCCCCCCAATTATTAATTTATCAGAATAGTTTTTAATAATATATTTTAACATGCCGGCTGAATGTTTAGTAAATCCTTGAGAGGTATCAACTATACAACCATCTGCTCCTGCTGCAAAACCTCTTTCAAGTATTTCATATCCTTGTTCGGGTCTTGTTCCTACTGCAAACAATACTCTTAATCTTTTGTTATCATCAATTGTTGCTAGAGGATACTCTTCATGTTTATCAAGATCGCTACGAGTAACTAAGTATTTTAATTTTTCACCTTCTGTAACACAAAGAGAGGAAATATGTGAATCCCAAAGTATTTTGTTGGCTTCTTGAAGTGTTATTGGCCATTCTGCTTTTATTAATTTCTCTAATGGAAGCATTCTCTCTCTAACTTTGAGACTTCTATGCTGTGTTCTAGAGTAATCTTGTTTTCTTAATAGTCCAACCAATCTCCCATGTGGTTCACCAGCATATGTAACAGGAAAAGTGTCTATCTTAAATCCTGATTTTCCAATTCTGTTTTCTGCTATTAGCTCTATTACCTGACCAATAGTCTGATCAGATGATACTGTGATTGGATGTTCTATAAATCCATTTTTGAATCTTTTTACTCTTTCTATTTCTCTTATTTGTTCATCAATATCAGATGAACCATCTTGGTTTTTATAATTATAATGTATACACCCAATTCCTCCTTCTAATGCAATCGCAATACACAATTCTGCATTTGTAACAGTATCCATTGGAGAAGCGATTATTGGTGTTTGTAGATATATACCATTTCCTAGTTCTGATTTTAGAGTTATATCTTCTCTATCAATATCAGTAAAAATAGTGTCTAGGATTGTAAAATCATCATAGGTTATACCAATCCCTCTTTCAAAAAGTTCTTCTGCAGAAAGTCCTGAAGGTTGTTTATCATCCATTAATTAACACCTTAAACAACCCAATTTCATTTGCGTTTATATATTTTTCTGTGGTTTTATCGTCGTGAGTTAGGGACAACAACTTTATGTTTAGAGTACATAAATCTTTAAAAATGTTGATAAATTATATCTAAATTGAGGGGCAAAATGTTAATAAAATCAGTAAAATTGGACAATATAAGAAGTTACACTAATCAATCTATTGAATTTCCTGAAAAAAGTGTTTTATTAAGCGGAGATATTGGTTCTGGTAAGTCAACTGTTTTATCTGCAATTGAATTTGCTTTGTTTGGTCTTAAAAGAAAAGATTTGAGTGGAAGTGTTTTATTAAGACATGGAAGAAAACAAGGTTCTGTTGAATTAAATTTTATGATAGATAATAAAGATGTTATAATTAAAAGGAATCTTAAAAGAGGAAAAGATGATGTAAAACAGGATACAGGTTATATAATAGTTGATGGTGTGAAAAAAGAGGCGACTGCTGTTGAATTAAAAACACAAATTTTGGAATTATTAGGTTATCCAAGTGATCTTGTTTCTAAAAGCAAGGATTTGATTTATAGATACACTGTATATACTCCCCAAGAACAGATGAAACAAATATTGGCTAGTGATGTTGAATCAAGATTAGATACTTTAAGACGTGTTTTTGGGATTGAAAAGTACAAAAGGATAAGAGAAAATACATTAATAATTTCTAAGGGTTTGAAGGAAAAAATAAACGTATTTCAAGGTCAAATAGAAGATTTGGATGAAAAGCAAGATGGTAGAAAACAGAGAAAACAGGAAATAAGAGAGATTGATGAAAAAATCAAAGAGTTGCTGCCTAGTTTAGATGATGCAAATGAAAAACTAAAGTTAAAAAAATCAGAGATAGAGTCTATTGAAAAGAATATTAAGGATTTGAATAGTCTAAAAGAAAAGTTAAGTGTGAATGAAGTAAATTTAAACAATAATCAAGATCAGTTGAAAAGAAACAAAGAAGAAATAATTAAAACAGAGGAAGAGATTAAAAAAACAAAAGAGGAGGTTAAGGACAAGCAAGTTTTAGATGTAGAAATTTTGAAAAAGGATATTACTAAAAGGCAGGAAAATATAAGTGTTATAGAAAATCGATTAGATGGAATAAAGAAAGATATTGTTTCTTTAGAGGTTGAAAAGCAAACTTCTGATAAATTAAAGGAGAAGATAAACAAAATAAGTGAATGCCCTACTTGTTTACAAGAGGTTAGTAATGATCATAAGATGTTTATATCTGGAAGAGAGGATGAAAATGTTATTTATATTGAGCAAAAGATAAAGAATAATAATTCTAAGAAAGATGAATTAGAAAAGGAAATTAGTATGTTAAAAGAAGGTTTGGAAAAGATAAGAAAAAAAGAATCAGAAATTTCTTTGATAAAATTAAAATTGGTTCATGCTGAAGAAAAGACAAAAACAGTTGAGAGATTAAAGAAAGATAATGAAAATATAGAGAAAGGATTATTGGAAGTACAAAATGATATAAAGGATTTAAAGGGAAAAGTTGAAGGTTTGAAAGATAATGAGGAGAGTTATAATATAATTAAAAAAGAGTATGATGAGTTAAATAGAGTTGAGATGGATATTAAACTGAAGAAAGAGAAGTTAACAAGTGAGAAAGAGACAATGTCTAATTTCTTATTGAGTTTAGAAGAAGAGATAAATAAAAAATTGGAAGTAAAAGATAGAATGAAGAATTTAAAAGAAAAACATAACTGGCTTAATAAACATTTTGTTAATTTAGTTACAACAATAGAAAAGCATGTTATGATAATAATTCATCAGGAATTTAATGAATTGTTTAAAGATTGGTTTAATTTACTTATTGAGGATGAGATATTAAATGCCAGATTAGATGATTCTTTTACTCCTTTAATTGATCAGGATGGGCATGATGTTGATTTTAATAGTTTGAGTGGTGGGGAAAGAACAAGCTTGGCTTTGGCTTATAGATTAGGACTAAATAAAGTTATTAATGACTTAATAACGAATATTAAAATGAAGGATTTAATCATATTAGATGAGCCTACTGATGGTTTTTCAACAGAACAGTTAGACAGGGTTAGGGATGTAATAGATCAATTAAATCTAAATCAGACAATTATTGTAAGTCATGAAAGTAAAATAGAAGGGTTTGTTGATAATATAATAAGAGTTGTTAAAGAAGATCAGGTTAGTAAAATTATTGATAATTAGTTTATATAGGATGACTTAAATTAATTTATCATATTCTTCTTTCCAAGGGATGTTGTTTTTTTGAAATTCTTTCTTTAGTTTATTTTTAACTATTTTTAACATGCTTGTAAGTTCTGGAAAGTTATTAACTGATTTATCAGCATAGTGAGTTATCATTTCAGGAATATCATAAACTTTTGGGCCTATTTTCATACCCATTTCAATAAGATGGATTAATGTTTCAATTTTATCAAGGGCTTTTATATACCTTGATTCTTTTGTAGAGCTTTCTTCATATTCTTTCCATAAATCAAAGATTTCTTTTCCATAGAAGAGTTTACTAATCTCTTTTATTGCTTTTTCTTCTGCTTTCTTTTTTTCCTCTTTTGTAATTTTACCATCATACACAAGCCTTGAATCAACATCTCCTGTTATAGATTCTGCAATATCATGGATTATGGCAAGCTTTAATGCATGCTCAACATTTATAGCTAATTTCAATTTATCTGCAACAACAAAAACCATTAAAGCGAGTCTCCAGGAATGTTCAGCACTAGAATCTCTTAAAGAATTCTCATCTAGTTCACTAAATCTTAATGTTGTTTTTAATTTCCCAGCTTGATTTAGTAAGTTAAAAATTTGCTCTAAATTTTCTGTATTATCCCCCACCATAATTTTAAAGTATATTAATTGCTTTATAAATTTTTTCAAATAAAAGAAGTTTAGAATTAAAAGAAGCTTAAAAAAGAACTAAAAGAACAAGCCGGAGGTGTTGGGTTGACTTGCTCTTTGTTATCTAAAATTAAAAGCAAACACACGGAGGGTTGTGTTTTCTATGTATAGTATAACATAGGTCTTTATTAACCATTATGAAGGGTCAGTAAAGAACAAAAATACACAAAATTTATAAAGGGATTTTTACATATTCTACACATGTTACCTTATGGTTTACCATCTTTTGTGTTCAGCCCAAGCTGGTTTTATGGGTTTGATTCTATTATTGAGTTAATTGGAATAGTTGTATGTGGTTTATTGGTATATTACAGCTATAAATGTTATAAATTAACTTCTGAGCATAGATATTTGTATTTTAGTACTGCTTTTCTTTCATTAACTTTGGCGTTTGCTGCAAAAGTAGCTGGTACTTTTGCTATATATACTCCTCCAATTAGAGAATCTGTAATAGGACAGGCAGTACAAACAACATTTAGTGCTTTAACTTTAAGTAAAATAAATGGTGTTGCTTTCTTATTGTATATATTTTTGACACTTCTTGGATTTATGATACTGTTTTTCATAGTATCAAAGCTTACATGGGATAATAAAAGAGTTATTGCTATGTTACTGTATTTTGTTTTGGTGGCTACTTGGTTGGGTGTTATTCATTACCAATTATTTTATGTTACTACATTTGCTATGCTTAGTCTTATTACTCTGTCTTATTTTAAGAATGTTAAAGAGGTTAAATCTAAAAATGCAAAAAAGGTTGCAATTGCTTTTGCTATTTTGTTAATAAGCCATGCTTTTTTTGTGTTTGTAATATATTTTGAAATAGTTTATGTAATAGCTGAGGTGATTCAATTATTAGGGTTTTTATTTCTGCTTGTGCCTTTTATATCTGTACTTAGAAAAAAACCAAATAATTTTAAGCTTGTAAAATGAGTGAAAAAAGAAGAGGAAAATTAGAAATCATCAATGACATGCTTAATTCAATAAAAAATAAAGGCGGCCAAATAAAGCCAACTCATTTGTTGTACAAATCCAATTTATCTCATTCTAAAATGAAAGTTTATCTTACTGAGTTAATTGAAAAAGAGATGGTTGAAGAGCAGATGAAAAAAGATAAAAAAGTATTTGCAATAACTGATAAAGGTTATGAGTTCTTATTAGAATTTGAAAGAATTAAAGAGTTCTCTGATAGTTTCGGACTGTAACTTATTTTTCTTCTATTATAAAACCAAGATTTTTAAGTTTTTCTTCAGCCTTTTGTAAATCTTGTTTTTTAATTAAAATATGATCAGTAGAATAAGTTGAAACAACGAATATACTTATTTTTTCTTGTGCTAAAGTATTTGAAATTTTTGCTAGAAAATCAGTTAGAGAAAATGGAAGTTCGATATCAAATGTTAGTATTTTCCAACCTTTTTCTATTTCTATAATATCTTCATTATTATATTTGCCTTCTTCAATAATAACTGTTGTTTCTTTTTTATCAACAATATTTGCAAAAGCATTAGGATTAGTTTTGTTGGATTTAATTATAGCAAAATCCTTACGCCATACATAAACTTTAGTTCCTTTAAAGTAATCTTCTGCTTCCATTTCATTTTAAAAAGCTATTTATATATTTATAGTTTACTCTTTAAATTCTATTTTTCCTTTGTGGTATACTCCTTTTTTTAGTTTAACAGGTCTCCAATTATCTATTATTAATTCTGCGTCTAGCCATTCTGCAAGTTCTTTTGGGTTTCCTATTGTAGCGGATAGTGCAATAATTTGTATGTCTGATAGTATTTTTTTTAATATTGTTAATAAGATTTCTAGAGTTGGTCCTCTTCCTATGTCATTTAATAAATGAACTTCATCAACAATAACTGTTTTAACATTATTTAACCAAGGGCAATGATGCCGTATTAATGAATCGAGTTTTTCAGCAGTGCATATTATTAAATCATAATTTTCTAAGTAGGGGTCTGCTGAATCCAGGTTTCCTATTGATAGAGCAATATTAAACAAATGATCATATCTCTTTTTAAAATCCTTAAATTTTTCATTTGCCAGTGCTTTTAGTGGTACAATATAGATTGCTTTTCCTTTTTTTATGTTGTTGGTTAGTGCTAATTCTGCTATAAGCGTCTTTCCAGAAGCAGTTGGTGTACAGACTAATAGGTTTTTATTTTGAAATAAGCCTGCTTTGATTGATTTAGATTGGCTAGGTCTTAGTTCTTTTATATCTTTTTTTAGGACTTCATAAATTTCTTTAGAAATATCTTTTTTTATTTCTTTAAGTAGCATAGTTTTAGAGAAGATTAGTTGTTTTAAAAAGCTTTTTTATTTTTATGGTAATCTGAATTTATTTTTCTTAGATTTCTTGAAAAAGAAGAAGGACGCAAGGCCTATAACTACAATAATTGTTGTTATAGCCATGCCGATTATTTGTTTTTTAACTGATTTTTCTGGTTCTACAATTTGTTCTGTTATTTCTTCTGTTGTGATTAGTGATTCTTCTGTTTTTGTTTCTTCTTTAGGTTTTGTGAGATTTATTATAGGTAATAGTTGTATTTTAACAATCTTTCTTAGTGTAATATCTGCTTTTCTGTTTTTTATGTTTTCTAGTTTAATATAGATTTTTTCATCTGAATTAAGATCAATTGTTTTTTCTTCTTCTATATTCAAGGTAAATTTAATTGGATCTATAGTAAATACAAATTCAACTTTATCTCTCTCTACTTTTTTGATAGTTAGAGTGTATTCTTGGTCTTTAGAAGTAAAAATAAGTTGTGTGTTTCTTCTTAATTCTGTATGCGTTATTCCATATCTAGTTAAAACTATTGTTTCAGTAGTGATAGAGCTTCCTCCACCACCTCCTCCACTTCCACCACATCCACTACATGGTGGGTCGGATGGTGCGCTTCCAAATGCTCCAAATAAACTAAAATGAGTTACATTTGCCCACACATAATTATTTATTGTATCTACTCCTTGATCTGATTCAAGTTGCCAGTCTCCTGCTGTACTGTTATAATAATATATTTTTAGAGTAGATTCGTCAATATTTGCAGAGGTTATTTCAGTAGAATTATAATAAATTTTAATTAGTGCCCAAGTTAGGTTTCCGCTTGTGGCTGAGTTTACTGTTATGTTGATTCCTTTTAATGAACTTAGGCTAGATGTTGTTCCTGAAGCGTTTGGTGCTTTTTTAGATACTGTAATTGTTGTTGTAACATTATTTGAAAGGAATAATGTTATGTTTGAATCTGCCTGAGATAAATCAATATCTGTTGATGTGTTTGCTGTTATATTAGATGTTTTGTTTAATTTAACTGTAATTGATATTATAGTTGAGTTTTCATTTCCTGCTGTATCATTTATTGTTATATTTAAACTGTATGTTATTACATCTAATAAAGTGTTGTTTGTAATATAACCGCTTTGATTAATTGCAAAGTTTGTAGTATCATTAACAGAATAGGTAAAGGCATTGTTATCTGTGGCATTTATATCGTATCCGAATTGTTGGCTGTAATTAATTTCCTGGTTTGTTGGTAATGGATTAAAATAAGGGAAAGTTGTATCAATTGTAAATGTTCTGTTAGAAGTTGCAAAACTGCAACTATTATAATTATCGCAGGCATAACAGTTCCATATATAAATTCCTTCTGTAAAATTTTGAGTGAATAAGTAGTTTGTATTTATTCCAGATGTGTTTGTTGTGTTTGCTGTCCATCCGCTTGAATTATGATACAATGTTATATTGGTTAGATTAAGAGCATCACTTGCTGTACAATTAAATATTATTGTGTTTGAAGAAGAGTTATAATTGTCAATAGGAGAATTGATGGTTACATTTGGTTGAGCATTGCTAACATTTATTTGTCTTGTTTCAGAAACATTTACATTGTTTTGAGAATCGTTTGCATATACTCTATAATCAAAAACACCTTGTTCTGTAAATGATTTATTCAGATAACAAGTTACAGATGTTCCACTACTTGATTGATTCATAGTTATGTTAGTTGTGTAGTTCCATTCAAACCAGCAAGAACTAATATTATTGATTTGATCTATGATTGAGACATTTATTTCCATAGATCCGTTTGTTGTGTTTGTATAGTTTATAGGTGTAGGAGATACAAAGGTTATTGATGGTGGTGTTTCGTCAAGAGATTGTATTGCAGCATATGTGTTTATTCTTCTAAAAATAAGTCCAGATCCTCCTGAATCATTAATAATTGTGCCTGTATTATTTAGGGTGGTTTCAATTTGTTCTGTTGTTAATGGTGGTTTATTTTGTAGTTTGTAAAATTGTTGTAGTAAAGCTACTGCTCCTGCTACATGGGGTGTTGCCATAGATGTTCCTGAAATAGCTAAATAGCTTCCGTCCTTCCATGTTGAACATATTCTATTTGAGTCCATAGTTCCTGGAGAACATGCTCCAGAATTAGATAAAGTTCCTCCTGGTGCAACTAGTTGTGTTATATTATTACGGTTTGAGAAAGATGACATTGTATCTGATTTTGTTGTTGAGCCAACTGGTGTAGCATTTTGAACACAAGCAGGACCACTTATATGTGTGGTGTTATACTCATTTCCTGTTGCTACTACAACTGATATGTTTTTTGCAACAGCTGCATTTATATAAGGTGCCAGAGAATCTCCATTACAATAACTAGATTCAGCTCCTCCACCTAAACTCATACTTATAACTGATATATTAAAGGTTGATGAATTGTCAGTACACCATTCAATTGCTGCTATTAAATCATCATCCCAAAAAGTTCCGCTTGAGTTGCTTGCCTTAATCATAATTATTTTTGCTTCTGGGGCAACGCCTTTTATTGAGCCGTTTGCGGCAACAATTCCAGATACATGGGTTCCATGCCCATTTACATCCATTGGATTATCATCTTCAAAACCAGGATTACAAGTAACATCATCTGAACAATAATCAATCCCTCCAATGATTTTACATGAAAAATTTGTATTGTTGCCGTAGCATCCTCCTAAATCTGAATGAGAATAATTAACACCGCTGTCAATTATACAGATTGTTTGGCCTTTTCCAGTAAGATTTATGCTATTAAATTGTAAAGAATGTGTATTTGTTGCTTTTATTAAAGGAAGAGAATCTTCAAGAGCAACATTTCTTGTTCCTATTAATCTTATACTTTCGATTTGGTTATTATTTTGTAATTTTTCTAGATCTTTTTCTGAGATAACAGCAGAAATCTTATTTTTAAATTTATGTTTAACATTTTGTTCCCCTATTTGGTCTTCTATTTCGTTTTTAATAGATCTTAAATTATTATTTTGTTCTTTTAATTTAATAAAAACCTTAACATTTTTTTGAGTTTCTAGTGTTTGTTGAACTTCTGAACTTATTTTTACATTTCTGTTATTTGCTGCATTAACAGCTATAACTAAAGATATTAGTAAAAAAATTATTAGTAAAAAAACAACCCTCTTTTTTATCATTTTATTCTTTAATTAATAACTGCCTCGCACTTGTTATTTTGACAAGCACAACTTCCTTGTCCGCAATCCATTGTTCCAGGAGCACATTCCATTGTGCATCTAATCCCGTTACAGTCTTGTTTAAATTTCTCATTGATGCATGATGTTGAATGACAACAAGATGAAGGTACACATTCAGCATTAGTTGTACATCTTAATTCCTGAGGTATTTCTTGATTATCACATCCAATTAGAACCAGTAATGTTATTATGAATAGTATAATTGTTGATTTTTTTATTATAATCACCCCCTTGTGTGTGAATTAACCAAAAATAAGTATATAAAGATTACTTTTTGGTTGTTGGTTTTTTGGTTTTAGTTGTTATTAAAAACCGTTTTGATTGTTTTTCCAGATCAACGAAATTATCAGCTGCTTCTCTTAGCATTGATGAAGAGCTTTTTCCAAAAGCCATTGCCTCAACTCTACAACCCGCAGATTGTGCATAATGTACCAAAGGAACATAATCTCCATCTCCACTAACTATAACGATTACATCTAATTTTGGTGCAAGTTTTACAATATCCATTGCAATACCTACATCCCAGTCACCTTTTTTATGTCCTCCATAGAAGATTTGTAAATCTTTTGCCCTTACTTCATATCCTATATTTGATAATGCATCAAAAAAATTAGATTCATCTTTAACATCTGCCTTTATAACGTATGCAAATGCTCTTATCAGTTGTCTTGTATTAATTGCTTCTTTTAGTATTTCTTTATAATTGACTTTTGATTTGTATAGGTTTTTTGCAGAATAGTAGAGGTTTTGTACATCTACAAAAACTCCAACTCTCTGGTTTTTATGTATTACTGGCATAAATAATCACCTCATTATATCTTGTGTAAAACCGCACTTGGTGCATATGATTTTGTTGTTTTGTGAATCAAATTCTAAAGTTAGATTATGACATTGAGGGCATCTTTTTATGATAGAAACTATTTTTTCTATTTCCAAGCCTTTTTTTAGATTTTCTTCTAGTTTTTTCTGAAAATCTTCTATCATTTTAGACTATTGTAAGTGCTTTCAGCAGCAACAGCCCCTTCTGCGCAAGCTGTTACTATTTGTCTCATTTTATTGCTGCCTGTTGTTATATCTCCTGCAGCATATATTCCATCAATATTTGTTTTTTGAGTTTTATCTACAATTATACAATCTTTATCGTCTAGTTTAACTCCTAGGCTTTTTGGAAGGGCTGTTGAAGGTATACTTCCTATTTCAATAAAGACCCCTCCAACTTCCATCTCTTTTCCATCATCTGTTTTTATTTTTTTTACTATTTTTTCTCCTTTTATTTCTTCAAGAACCATATTATAATGAACTTTGATGTTTTTGGCTTTGTCTATTTTTTCTGTCCAGTAAGGATCTGCTCTTAATTTTTGTTTTCTGTAGAATATGTGTACTTCTTTTGCAAATTGTGATAGTAGTAAAGCAGAAACTGCTGCTGAGTTTGATCCTCCTACAACTGCAACTATCTTATCTTTGAATAAAGGACCATCACATGTTGCACAATAGCTAATTCCTTTTCCAGCAAAATCCTCTTCGCCTTTGATATTTAGTTTTCTTTTTTTTGTTCCTACAGCTAATAAGATTGTTTTTGATTTAAATTCTTTATTTGATTTTGTTTTTACTAAAAATTCTTTTTCTTTTGTTTTTTCTACTTTTACAACTTCTTCTTCAATCATCTCTATGTTTAGTGATTTTACTTGTTCTTTCATATTATTTGTTAGTTCTACGCCATTTATTATAGTATAACTAGGATAGTTACATATCTGAGGGCTTTCCATCATATAGCCTCCAATAAGTTCGGAAATTACAATTGCTTTTAGATTAAATCTAGCAGCATAGACGGCTGCACTTAAACCTGCTGGTCCTCCTCCTATAATTATTAGGTCGTACATAAGATTAATTTAAAACTAGTAGTATATAAATATTGTTATAAAATCATAGCAAAATTTATATATTCTCCTCTATAAGAAGTAAGTATGGCAGAGAAAATACCTTTTTTTGTTTTAGATGCAAAATATAAAGTAGTTAATGATAAATTAGAGGTTTATCTATTTGGAAGAACTACAGAAGGTAAGCCCCTTATTATATTAGATGATAGTTTTGAGCCTTATTTTTATGTTATTCCTAAGAAAGGTCAGAGTTTGAATAGTAAAATAGAGAAGCTTAGGATTGAACAAAAAGATGATGTTCATGAAGTTATAAGAACTGAGAATGTAAAAAAGAATTATTTAGGAAAAGATGTTGATGCTATAAAAGTATTTGTAAGATTTCCAAAAGATGTTCCGGTTATAAGGGATATTATCAAAGATTGGGAGATAATTGAATCAATAAATGAGTATGATATACATTTTATAAGGAGATATTTGATAGATAAAGGAATAACCCCTATGATGTTATATGAGATAGAAGGTGAGAGTGTTAATAGAAAAGCTAAAGTTCCTGTTTATAAGATTGAATCAATAAAACAGGTTGGTGATGAAACTTTAACTTCTCCTAGAATCTTGGCTTTTGATATTGAAACGTATAATCCTGATGGAAAATCTATAAATTTTGAAAAGAATCCTATAATAATGATTTCGTTTTATGGTAATCATTTTAGAAAGGTTATTACATGGAAGAGATTTAAGACAAAAGAAAAATATATAGAGTTTGTTGATAGTGAAGCAGATTTAATTCAAAAATTCAAGGAGATTTTAGAAACATATGTTCCTGATATAATTGCTGGTTATTTTTCAGATGGTTTTGATCTGCCTTATATACAGAAAAGAGCTGAGAAATATAAAATAAAACTGGATATTGGATTAGATTCTTCTGATTTGAATGTGTCTAAAAGAAAGGTTTCAAAAGCGAAAATATCAGGAATTGTTCATTTAGATGTTTTGAATGTTATTAAAAAGATGTTTAGTTTAAGTCTTAAAACTGATTATTATGATCTGAGTTCTGTTTCTGAGGAACTGATTGGAGAGAAAAAAACAGATGCTGATTTAGATGAGTTATCTTCTGTGTGGGATAATAAACCTGATGATCTTGAGAAGTATTGTGAATATAATTTACAAGATTCCAGGTTGGCGTATAAATTGGCTGAAAAGATAATGCCTAATATAATTGAGATGGTAAAAATTGTTGGTTTACCAATGTATGAAATAACTAGAATGGGTTTTTCACAATTAGTTGAGTGGTATTTGATAAAACAGGCTTTTAATTTTAAGGAAATTTGTCCTAACAAACCACATTATGGTGATATAAAAGATAGGATGTTGAACAGATACAAAGGTGCTTTTGTGTTTGAGCCAACTCCTGGTTTGTATAAGGATATTATTATTTTTGATTTTCGCAGTTTGTATCCAACAATAATCAGTTCTCATAATATATCTCCTGGAATGCTTAATTGCGGGTGTTGCAGGGAGAAGGCTGAAAAGGCTCCTCTTGAAAAGGATGAATATTGGTTTTGTACTCAAAAAAAAGGATTTTTACCAACTGTGATTGAGGATTTAATTAAGAGGAGGAGGAGAATAAAAGATATGATGAAGAGGAGTAAAAATGTTTTGCTTGATGCTCGTCAGACAAATCTTAAGGTTTTGGCAAATGCTTTTTATGGTTATTTTGGTTTTTTTAATGCTCGTTGGTATTCTTTGGAGTGTGCAAGATCAATAACTGCATGGGGAAGGTATTATATTCATAAGGTTATAGAATCTGCTGAAAAAGAGGGATTTAAAGTAATATATTCTGATACTGATTCTATATTTCTGAGTTTGGATGGGAAAAGCAAGACCGAGGCAAAGCAATTTGCAGAATCTATTAATCCAACTTTGCCTGGGATAATGGAATTAGAGTATGAGGGTTTTTATCCTGCTGCAATATTCGTATCTGCTAAGGCTGGTGCTTATGGTGCTAAGAAAAAGTATGCTTTGCTTGATTCTGATAATAATATCAAGATTACTGGTTTTGAGACAGTTCGTAGGAATTGGAGTTTAATTGCTAAAGAAACCCAGAAAAAGATTTTGAATATAGTTCTTAAAGAGAATAATCCTGATAAGGCTTTAAGATATGTTAAGACTGTTGTTCAGGATTTAAGGGAGCGTAAGATTGATCTTGATAAAGTTATTATTCGTACGCAACTAACAAAAGATATTGATAGTTATGCTGCTGTTGGACCTCATGTTGTGGTTGCTAAAAAGCTTAAGAGTAAAGGTCATGATATTGCTCCTGGTATGATAATAGAATTTGTTGTAACAGAAGGTAAAGGCAGCATAGGCGATAGAGCTAAGGTTCCTGAAGAGATTAAGGATAATAAGTATGATTCTGAGTATTATATAAATAACCAGGTTGTTCCTGCTGTAGATCGTATTTTAGAAGTTCTTGGTTATACAAAAGAAGATTTGCTTTCAAATAAGAAGCAGAGTAAGCTTGGTGCTTTTATGAAATAACTATTCTACTGTTGTGCCGCAATTAGGATAATAGATACGTCAAATTTAATTCTAAAAATAAGTTTAAATTCATTATTTTCCTTTAAAAAGAGAAAGATTTATAAATTAGTTCCCATTATAGAAACTATTATGGAGAGCAAAGAAGAAAATGTAATTGGATTATTTTTTAATAATCCTACAAAGGAATGGCGTTTTGAGGAAATACTTAAAGAAGCAAAAATTACTAGAAGTAAGGCTAATAAGTGGCTTAAACAATTTATTAAAGAAGAATTGATTAAAAGAATAAAAGAAAAAGGTAAAATGCCTTATTATATAAGCAATTATAAATCTTATTCATATAAAAATAAGAAAAAATTATTTGCATTAAATAAAATGTATGATAGCGGCTTTTTAAATCATTTAAGCTCTTTACCAAAGGCAAAAACAGTTATAATTTTTGGCAGTTTTGCGCGTTCTGACTGGTATAGAAACAGCGATATAGATATTTTTATTTATGGAGGATTAGAAGATTTAAAACTGGCAAAGTATGAAATGAAACTTCATAGAGATATACAAGTATTTGTCTGCCATAATCAAAAAGAATTAAATAAATTTGGAGAGGGTCTAATCAGAAATATTATTAAAGGTAATATTGTTAAAGGAGATATAGATTTTGTTGGAGTTGGTGCAAATGCCTGAATATTTAAATCAAAAAGAAGCATTTTTGAAATGTAAAAAAAATGGGATGTTTATTGTTACAGAAGAAGTTGACAAAGAGAAAATTAAAGCCACACTTATTATTGCAGAAAGTGATGTGGAATCTGCAAATATTCTCAAAAAAAATCTTTCTAAACAAAGTAATCAATGGAATAGTGTTTACAAATTATATTATGATGCATTACATGAATTGGTTGAGTCATTCTTAAGATTTGAAAAGATTAAAATCGATAACCACCAATGTTTATTTGCATATCTTTGTGGAAAACACCCTGAATTAGAGTTTAACTGGGATTTTTTTGAAAAAGTACGTACAAAAAGAAACGGGATTAATTATTATGGTACACCTGTGAGTTTTGATGACTGGAGAGAAGTTGAATTTCAATTTAATCTTTATATTAGAAAATTGAAGGAAGAAATCAAAAAAAGATAAAAAATCCAATAAGTTATTCAATTTTTGTTCACTCTACTGTTGTGCCGCAATTAACACATATGTGGTTGTCTTCTTTATCAAACTTTGTGTTTGTACCATACTTTAGAATAACGTTGCATTTAGGGCATCTTGGTTCTAGGAATTCAACTGAGTTAAAAATATTTAATGAAGTTTCCATTGTTTTAAGTTAAAAGATTAGATTGATTAGTGTGTGTTCCACCCTTAGAATGTTAATATGTTTGATATATATAAATATTTTTATTTTTGGTTATATGTGATTTCATAATATGTGTAATTTGATTTTGAATACATTATGCAATTATGGTAAAAGATTTTCATAAACTTCTCAAAACGAAAAGTTTATATATCATATATGGATAATATTATTCAAAAATGGATAACAAGCATCAAATCATTAACTATCTTGGAAAGAATTTAAGCAGAAGATATACAATGAATGAGTTAAGTAAGCTACTTAATATCCCATATGCCAGCTTTTATAGAACAGTACAAAAGATGAAAGATGTTCTAAATATTCAAATAGTTGGTAAATCTAAAACGTTAAAACTTAACATTAGGAATCCAATTGTAAAAGCATACCTTATTGTATCTTCAGATGAGGAGAAAAAAGAATTCCTTATGAGAGAACCAATTATCAGAAAAATTACAAATGAATTAGAAACCAAAGGTGTTGTTATTCTTTTTGGAAGTTATGCAGAAAGGAAGCAAACCCAGAAAAGTGATATTGATATTCTTGTTATAAGTAAAGATGGGGGGAAAACTTTATCTTTTTCTAAATATGAATTATTGTATAAGAAGAAAATAAATCCAATCTTTGTTACGAAGAAAGAATTTAAAAAGATGATAAAAGATAAAGAAGAAAATGTTGGAAAACAGGTTTTAAAGAATCATATCATTTTAAATAACCCAGAGGGATTTTGGGATTGTGTATTCAATGCAATTTGACAAAGAAGAATATAAACAAATATTTGAAGAATATGTAAAAGAAAAGAGAATAAAGAAATCTCAACAGTCTTTTAAGATTAAGTTATTTCTTGAAAAAGCAGAAAATAGTTTATTGATTGCAAAGCACACAAAAGAAATTCAACCTTCAAAAGATCAACCTAAAAAGCTTTTTTGGGATTATTGGGCTATTACGATTTCTTATTATTCAATGTTATATGCAGCAAAGGCAGCAATTCTATCAAAAGGATACGAAGTTTCTGACCATGGTGCTGCTCAAATAGCATTGGGCAATTTATTGGTTCCAGATGAGATTGAAAAAGAAGACTTAGAGATACTAAATCAATCTTACAAGATATTTGAAGATGAATATGTCCATTACTTTGAAGATGCTAAAACAGAAAGCCGGATTGCCAGATACTCTGCAATTAAAATGTATACTGAAAGAAGGCTAGATGAGATATTCAATAATGCAACTGATTTTGTAGCTAAAATTGGCTTAATATTACAAAAAGAAGAATAATTAGATTTTTATATCTTTTACTACATTGTAAAGATATATCCTAAACCAGGCTAGGTAGATTATTAGAATTAAAACTGTTATTATTGTTGATGTGTTTCCTGGCATAAAGTTGTATAACCAATATAATTGGGATATTACTAGGAATATAATAATTGCTATTAGATATGGTAAGATAAATAAATGGATTTTCTTTATTCCTATTTTAAATGCTTTTTTTATAGAACTTAATTTTGGATTTTTTGTGAAAGAAATATACAGTAAATTAGTGAAATGTAAAAGTAATATTGTTATAATAACTAAAAGATAAGCAATAATTTCTTTTTTTAGAACAAAAAATAAAAGAATTGCTGGAGTTATCCAAATCAAGAACCATAATAAATTTAGCAGTATGAATTTTTTAGAATAATTAAAATTAAATTTTTTATTTGCTATTCTAAACCATATCAATCCTTTAAAGATGCACATTGCAATAAATGTTACTAATGCCACTATTGCTATTCCTACAAAAATAGACCATAAAAAATTGCTTAGTTGTGATGAAATTTGAGATATTTCTGTTTGTTGTAGTTGCATCATTTCTTCCATGAGCGGCATATTTATTTTTAGAGATTTGTTTTGGATGTATTTAGTAAATATAATGAAAGAGAGGTAAATTATTGAGAGAAATATTAGATCGTATAAAACTATAAAGATTACTTTTGTGTCAAACTCTTTAAATGATTTAATTAATAAATTCCAGCTGTTTTTAAAGTAGTTGTGTTTTTTCATTTTAGATTTTTGGGTTTACCTTGGCTTCTTCTTGGTCAGAAGTAGTCCCTGTTCCAGTTGTAGAGGTAGTACCTTCTTCTCCTTCGCCTCCTAATCCAAAGAACCATGCAACATGCCTTCCAGGTCCATGAAGTTTAGGATTAAATTCCTGTTCTGCACCTAGTGTTATTTTATTACATAGGTAATCTCCTTCATTTATACCTATTAAACATGTTCTTCCTGTTCTGGGGATTATGGAATTAAATTTTATACATGCTTTTGTATATTCTTTTTTGCTTGGTATAATGCGCATATTAGATCCTTTGTAGGATACACTGCCCTCTCCTCTTTTTAAATCCCATGTATAAACAGATCCTGAATCTTCCATCATTAAAGGAATATAATTTCCATTATCTTTTAAGTATGTTTCAAAATTTAAATCACATCCAGTAACTCTTGAACCTGGATTGACTTCAAAGCTTATTTTATAATAATAAAATTGTTTTTGATTTGGATCTGTATAATTCATTATAGGTATTTTTTCGCCTTCAATATGCGCAGAAGCACCTGCCACTGATAGTGAAAATGCCCATCCATCTTCTAAACCATATCCATCATCTAAAACAGGACCCTTACATGCTTCAGCAGCCAAACCTTCTGTTCCACTTAGAAGATTAATAATCCTTTCATCATATTCTATTATATCAGATTCATCATATAACCATCTGAAAAAAGAATAACCTGATGTAATGTCTATTAAATTTTCGAGATCCCCTACTAATGATATCCAAAAACCGGCCCTTGTTCCTTGTTGGTTATTTGATTCTTCTATTGCTTTTTTAGCCATTTTATTTTCTTTACCTGTTTTTTTCCAAATACCCTTTTCATCTTCTTTAATTTCATTGCCCCATTTATTATAATGTTTTCCATTACTTTCAAAAACACCAGGGTCAGTTGGTGATTCTACTAGTTTTATTAGAACAGTTCCACGACTGTTAGTCATAGTTATTATTCTAGAATTATATTCTCCAGGAACCCATTTAGTAGTTATTCTGGTTCCATCTTCAGCATTATTTGCCATACTTATCATGTTATTATTGTGGTCATATCCTATTTCTGTTACCTCACCTTTTGGAGAAAGTTTAATCACTCCTGTTTCAGGATCTATAATTTTTGTTCCTCGAAAAACAATTCGTCTTCCATCGCTTGTATATCTGGTATAGGTTTTTGCAGATGATGAATATTTTAGTGTATATCCGTCTGTATTAGTATCTGCATTACCAGGGTATACTCTATAATGTTGTTTACCTATTGTCCATATACCATCCTTATAATCATTATTATTCAACTCTTGGACATTGTCATGGAGGAATGCGTTGATAAGACTATCCCATCCTGTATCAAGTTGTTCATCATCACCTTTCCATCTATTTGAAGTTAGTATATCTTCTGGGAGATTTATTATTGTTATTTTTCTTCCATCTTTCTTTATTTTGCCCTCTTGTGTTTGTATTATATCTATTTGACCATTCCTTGGGTCATTCTCAGGATACTGTACCATAGTATATTCATAAGGTAAATCTTTATTAAAAGTTTGAAGGTTAATTGTTGTTGCTCCCCCGTCCCCTTCTGCTACTTTATATGTCAGATATGTTTCACCGGTTTGTATTGTATTACCTGCATGTATTTCATTAAGTGGGAAATATCTCCTTTCATTATTAACCATCTGATAATACTGCCCTTTCTGCTTACCATCCTTTGTGAGATGAAGTTTTACAGGACTATCGCTTCCTATATTTAAATATAATGTTTCTGGTGCATCATTAATATTAGCATTATCTCCTATTATGTGTTCAAAGTTTAGTATTTTGGTTGGTGAGTTACTAGGTTGTTTATCTATATCACCATTGGGTGGTTGTTCTGGTGTTTGTGGAGGTTCATATGTAGAATCTTCAACTTTCCAAAGGTTAACAAGATCATTAGAAGGGGTTTCGCCAATATTATAACCAGTAGGGTTGTTTTCATCAACTCCAGAAAGTATAAATGTAGGGTAAGGGGAAAGTTCACCTTTTTTTCTATCTTCTCGCATTGAGTCGACATTATAACTTCTATGAGCTGCAGATGCACTCTTAGTATATTCACCATTATCATCAAGATATCCATTAATGTTTCCTTGACTATTTATAGATAATTGAAGTCCATCAGAATTATATACTTCTTTTATTGGTCCTTGAAAAGGGTAGATAAGGACACCAGGTATTGTGGATCTTCTAAAATCATATTTTTTTTCACTAGTCCATTTAGTTCCTTGATCCCATTCAGACATAGCTTTTAAGTCATTCTTTGGGGTGTTTTGATCAGGAAGCGACATATAATCACCCATTCCTTTTTGGAAATAATACCATCTGTCTTCGTATAGCCTAAAAGTAGTCATTATATTTTTATCGCCACTAAGACGATTATACTGTTTTGTATAATCTCCAGTAACCATCCCTGTAACTTTAACAATACTTCCTGTGATTTTGTCTTCTGTGTTGTATGAAAGGGCAGATGCAAATAGAGCTATTGTTAATACAACTATCATGATTCCTGTTTTTGTTGAAGGTTGTTCTTGTTTTCTTGTTTTCATTATTCTTCTTCTTGCTCTTCCTCTTTTAAAACCTCTTTACAAATACTATCTTCTACTGCTAGTTCGTCCCAGATTGGTTCACAATTAGGACCAACCCCGAAATCACATAAAAGATCATAGAGCCAATCTAACATTTCTAGGGCTATACATCCAGGACATAATCCTCCTGCACCAGGAGTTCTGCATACGCCTTTACAACCAAGACTGAAAACAACTCCTAGTGCTTCTAATGGATGTGATAAGGCTTTTTTTATGTTTTGCCCTACCTGACCTAGAATATTTGCAAATGGGAACAAATTAAATATTTCTCCATATACATATTTACACCATCCATAATCTCTCTCTTTTACGCATTTTTGTAAACTACTGGTGTCTTTTGATGATTCTAAACATCTTATATATTGGCAGTCAATAACCCTTGCTTTTTGGAGATTATGAGCTATTCCTGGAATACATATAAAAGCTATGCTTAAAATTAAGCTGTTTTCCATATTCCACATTCCAATTCTTCTTTTAGTATTTATGTTTTCAACTGTTGATGGTATACCTATCCATGATTTTGTTTGTAGTTTTGTTAAACTCTTTCCTACCTCGTTGATTATTCCTTCGCCACCAGCCCAGTTTGTGTTCCACATAGTGCAACCTGTAAGTGCACAAAATTTCTTTCCATATTTATCCCAAAAACCAGTTTCTGTATTTTTTATTGCCTCTCCTGTGTTTGCTGCGGCTTGTTGTGCCTCACAACTTGCTCTAGTTGGGTCTACAGCACAAGCTAGTGAGAGTTTGCCTGTTGCAACAGCTATCAAGGTTACTACCCTATGCCCTAATTGGAATGTTCTGCAAATAGATCTTGAAATGTCAATCACACTATTTATAGGATCTATATATTTTTGTTGAACTAACCATCCACTTTTAACTCTGTCTATCTCTTCTTGGATGTCTGATGACATTTCTCCAAGGGGATTGTTATAATAATCAATTGTTACTGTAATGTTCTCATATTCATAAGGGCTTATTTTGGTTTTATCAACTAGTGTTCTTATTTTTAATTGGCATGTTATGTCAATTGAGTTGTCTGGTGGAGAGGCTTGGTCTAATATATAGTTTAGATATATATTATAAGGGAGACCTGTTGATGAATCTGTATTGTGGTCAACAAGAACAGGTAAATTTCCAGCATCAGAGGATAAATAAGTTATAGTTGGTGTTCCAGCTGAGTCTGTTACAGTAGTTAAACAATTATCAACAAAAACATCTATAGGCCAAATAACATCACTGCTTCTTTTTTTATTTAAATCTACTGGGAATACCATAGAAGGTTGATACCTAGTTATTATTTGTTTGTCAATTGCGTTTGGTGAACCATCTCTAACTGAATTTTTCCAGTAATCAACTTCTTCTTCTATTTCTTCTAAAACTTCTATTTCATGACTGGAAACTTCAGTGTTTCCAGCAACATCTGTAAAAGTTAAAGATATATCATCTATTTTATATCCAGTAATGTCTATTTCATCAGTTGCCCATTTACAAATCCACTTGTCCGTTTCTCTACCTTGGTCATTTATTTGTCTTTCACAGTTATCTGCTAAATCCTCTGTTTCATCTGATATAAAGCTTGATAAATCTGCTGTTGCACTAAATAAAGAATTTGCTTCTGTTATATTGGCAACAATAGAAAGAGCATTTCCTATTTGTATTAAATCTCTAAATACTTCTTTTGATGCTTTAGCAGGGGTTATTTCTACATAATCTACAACAGGGGGTGTTGTATCTACTACTACTTCTAATTCAAATTTATCTTCTATGCTGTTTCCTATATTATCTGTTGTTTTTGTGCTAATAGATATATCATGGCTTCCTTCACTAGTAGATATTGTATCTGGAATTTCCCAGTAACAATAATCACCAGAACAATTATCAGCTTGTTTAAGACCCCTAAGACCCAGGCTGGATAGATCCAGATAAACTTTTGATTTAACTAAACCAATTCCAGAATCAGCTATTCTGCTTATGAATTTGTTTGAATCTTTTCCGACATAATAAACACCACCAAATATATTATCTGTTCTTAGATTTGTTGCAACAGGACCATCTATATCAACTTTAAAGTCTTTAGTGAAAGATGGTGTTGAAGGATTTAGTGAATTGTCTGTTGCATTAAATTTGAATTGAGCAGTTAGAGGATTGCCGCTTGTATCAAAGTCCATAATAACATCCCATTCACATTGATATTCATATTCAGGTAAACCATCTTCACCAACTTCCTGATAAAGGGTTTGTTGTTGAGATGGTCCAGATAATTGTATACAATCTCCTTCAATTGGTCTTGGATATGCAGGATTTATGCTTCTGAAATTTCCTTTAATTGTGTTTAATCCTGAACCTTTTTCAGTCACATCAACATATATTTTTGCTGGAACTTGTTCATCTCCTATCCAATCTGTTATTTCTGTTCCATAAGAATCAACAATCTCAAAATTACTAATTGAAGGAGGAATATTATCTGCTCTATAATTAGCTGAAGCTGTTTTTGATTCTATTTTTTCATTGCCTGCATAATCTTTAGCGATAATTTTTATTTCCTGGCTAAAGCTGGCTGTATCCATATTAAATATTACACTAGACCATGAACAAGTATATCTTTTTTCATTTCCTGCACATACTGGTGTTTTTCCTCTTATGACATCTATGTTTGACAAATCTGGTGATATAGATTTAATACCTGAAATATCCTCTGATACTTCAGCATTAAAACTCATTTTCATTTGTCCTGGCTTAAACCAATCTATTGTACTTCCATCTATTGTATCTATTGTTATATCACTCATAATGATTAAAGGGGGGGTTGAGTCTTGAATAAGAACGCCTTGTACAAGTATATCTCTTGAAGCTGTATTGCCTAAATCATCATCAGCATCTAGTTTAATTGTTCTTGTAAATGAAGGTTCGTTCATATTTATCTGGATGCTGCTCCAGCTGCATACAATATCACGACCCTGATATCCGCAATGAGGTGATGCTGATGTTAATTGTGAATAATCCAGCTCATAAGTAGATATTCCTGTTAAATCAGATATAGTTAAAACAACATTTGCCAGTACTGTTTGAGGTTGGAAATATTCTATAGGGGTTCCGTGCAAATCTGTTAATTCTACTGTTGCTTCTCCATCTGGTCCTGATTTATCTACATAGAATGATGTATTAGTAACACTGCTTTGGCCTAGTTTGTCATATGCTTTTAGGAAAACAACAACTTCTCCATCATTATAAGAAGAGGCACTTATAGTTGTGCTACCTGAATAGGTACAGGTTGATGAATTGGTTTCTATTGTTGCTGGACTATTTAGGTTGTTAAGATAAAATTCTATTTTATCAATACCAGAGCATTCTGTTATAGCATCTCTTGGATCTATTATATTATAAGTTAATGTAACATCTTCTCCTGTTGATGATTCTGGTGAGACCGATATAGTTGAGATAGGTGGTTTTGCATCACATTTTATTTTGATAGTTTTAGAATCAATTAGGTTTCCAGGAACTGATTCAAATTGTTCTATGCTGAATGTTGAAGAAGGGCATAGTTCTACTGCGCTATTTTGACCGTAAACAAGATTAACACTACATAATGAACTATCATTTCCAGTTCCACTACAACTATCAAAATTAGTTGCTAATCCTGAAGAGTGTGTTAATTTTATTTTATTTGATGTTGTATCTCCTGTAATTCCCGCTTCAATTGTTAGATCATACTGTTGTTTTATAAAATTATCAATACCATTTTCTCCATAGGCCCTTACATTATTTATATCAGCGTAAACACTACTTACATAGATTGGCAGAGTTATGATTAGACAAATCATGAACATTGCTATTGGTTGTAGTTGTTTATTATTCATTTTCGCTTGTTGTTGGTTTTAGTGGAACTTTATATTGTTTTGAGTATTCATCTATTTTACCTAATTCTTCCAGATCATATATATCTAATATATTATATGATGAATCAAAATCTGGAACACTCAATGTATAAAATATTAAATTGTCATTATCAAGCATTTCTTTTGTCAGAGTTATGTTGGCTGAAAATCCCCCTTCAACAAATGTGTCATTGAATGTGTAGGAAGGTATTGTAACGCATCCTTTTTCTGATAGTACAAGTGTAGAAACTACTGAAACTGCTGCTCCTATTCCTGCTCCAACTGGTGCTGCTATTCCTCCTGCTGGTGCTGTAGCTATTGCTCCTGTTACTGCGCCTGTTGCTGCGGCTGCTAGAAGATCGCTAACAGTTGCTTCATCACATTCTTCAACTTCTCTGAATAGTATTTCTTTTCTTCCTTTATAATCAGGAAGCCCATAAAACAAATGAATGTCTAATTTATAATTTCCAGGAACTAACCCAGGGTATAGTTTCATTGATGTTTTATTACCATAGAAAGTACCTGCAAGAACTAAATCTTCTTCAGTTGGATGATCTTTTATTTTTTCAAGACTTATAAAAGCATATTCATTGTCTAATAGTTTTTGAGGATTGTTGTCAAAAATCCAGTCTTTTTTACCTTGTTTTATCATTCTCTTTTTCACAATGACTATGTTATTGTTTCTATAGGGTTCCATTTTGATTTTTAGAGATTCTCCATTGCATAAAACATCTTCATTTTGGCATACTCCTCCTGTCTTATCACATCTAACTGCATAGGTTTTTGGATAGTGCCAATAATTTTGTTTTACTGCATTTAGTGAACAGGCGGTGCCTACACATTGAGGTAGTTGGGTTTTTAGTAGTGCTTTATTATTTTGAATTTCTGTAAATCCTTGATCACAACTTTCTGTTCCAGTAGAATAATAAATAGAAACATCGCTTAATGGTTTATTTGTTTTTCCATCTATTGTTTCTATTGTTATGTTAGAGCATCTTTGATTAATATTGCAGAATAGAGAACCAAAAGCAGGTGCATATTCTGTTAATCCTGATCCTTCACATTTTAAAGGATTATTGTCTCTTACATTTGCTTCGAAACCTATGTAAAAGTGGAGTCCTTCACCATTAAATGCTTCTGGACTATAAATATCAACTAAAACAGGGTAACTTAAGTCATAATAAAAGTTATATCTTTTTATGTTTATAAAACTGAAGAATGATGATGATGCTTGTTCTGGTCCTATAATTTGACCACTTACACCTCTTCCTGTTATGTCAAGGTATATAGGCCACCAATTAAAGTAGTTAAAAGTTACATCTAGGTTATTATAGCTATAGCCAGATGGGCTTATGATAGGCAGCGATGCTCTTTCATAAAATGTTCCTATCAAATCGTAATTATAGTTTCTTGTATTAAATATGCTTAAAAAAGGGGTATATAGTGGCAGCATATTATTTGTTATATCGTCTTTTACTTTTTGTTTTATCCAGTAAACTGGTTTTTTTGCTGGAGATAATTCAGAATCTGCTATAGGGGGCAATCTGTTTTTATTAAGCCCTAGTCCAAAACTAGCTAATTGTTCTATTGTCCACTTTTCTAGATATGTTAAATTTGTTTCAAGGGTTTTTATTGACTCTGCTAACTCATATATTTTTTTTAGTTCAAGTGGGATTATCTTAATAAATTCATTGATTTCAAATCTTGCAGTGCCTTTTTGAGCTTCTAATTTATATTTAGTATATACTAAAACATCGTTGTCTCTTATTGTAACTGTTGTTTTTGGTTTTCCTGTTGTTATTTCAAAACCTTGTGATTTGAATTCCTGGAAGTTGTTTAGACAGAAATCAAGAGCATCATCAATATAACCTTCTAATTGTTTTTCAATATTAGGGTCTCCTTGTTTTTTATGGAGTCTTGGTTGTTCAGAACCACAACTACACCCTTCTTCACATTCATTATCACTTTTAAAGTAATACCAATATGGAATAGTGCTTTGCGGATCTTCTGGATTAAATAAGAAGGAATTGCTTTCTGTTGGGTTAACTGCATTTGCTCTTAGTCCATATTTAGCAGGATCAATATATCCTCCATGGAAACCTATTTTTTTTATTCCTTCTTTTGCTGTTTTGGATATGCAAGATTCAACAAAATCATTAAGTGGCTGAAATTCTACAGGCATTTCTGCTAATTGTTTCATTATTTTTTCAGGGGGTGGTTGCTGCGTAGACCTAATAGAAATAAAAATTCCAGCCACTATTAAAATGACTATACCAATAATGATAAACATTGTTATTTGAGCTTTTTTGTTTTTCATTTTAATTCTGTAAGCTTTTTCTGAATAATTTCTAAGTCGTATAACTTCTGTTCCATTAGTTCTCTAGCTAGCATTGATTTTTTCTTGCCGAGTTTTTTAGCTAATTGTGAAAGAAGTTCGTCCATCTCTTTACTTACTGTAATTCTGATCTGTACACTCATTTTGACTATATTTGTACTTATTAATGTACAATTATATAAAGTTTTCTATTGTTTTTGTAGATTTTTGTACTTTATGTATGCTTTATTTATACTCTTTAATGTATAAATATTCAATAAATTGTGTTTTTTATATGTAAATGTCTTTATTTATGCTATTTTTAGCATAAATTATGATACTAGAATCCCCTCTGGTGTATCTCTTAGAGCTACACAAGCATCTTTTAGATATGAGTTGTCTATTTTGTCACAAATACTGTAATCTCCTTTATTTACAAAATTCATATAACAGGCATCTTTTCTTGTTTGTTTAATTATTTCTTCACATATTGTGTTATCGCTAGTTAGCTTTGCTACATTGCTATAGCATTTATCTTTTGTTCTTTCGCTTGTTATTCTTTTACAAATGACATCTGATTTTGTAACTTCTGCTATGTTAAAATAACATTCGTCTTTATGGCTGTCTATTTCAAATGTTGGGCAGTCATTTAGTGCCTGGTTTGGATCTGAACCAGCTAGTTGTTTTATTATATCCAGTTTTTCCCATATTGTTCTTCCAGAAAAATCTGATGGTTTTTTAGTTATTGTTGGTTGTTTGGGTTCTTGTTCAATTATTTTTGTACATGATTTTGTTGTTTCTGGTTTGTATAATGTTGTTTGGCAGTTGTTTAGATCATTACATGTTCTTGTTTGTTGTTCATTATTAGGGCATTCTTCTGGCTGCCATTGTGTACATTCCCAGTTTTCTATACATTTTGTTGTTTTTGGTTGTTCTCCTTTTTTAACAACATTAAATGTAAATGTAGAAAATGCTTTTTTATTGCTGTATGAAGCTATTGTTTTTAGAGTGTATCTTTTTGGAGTTAATTCGGGTGGTAATTGAATATAGCTTGTTTTTGAAGTTGATGTTTCAACTGCTATTGTTTCTTGGCTGTAGATGTCTGTGTTTACAATTTCGTGTTTTAGAATTACGTCGTATCTTTTGCTTTTTCCTAGATTGGATAATTCAATATTAAATTCAAGTTTGTCTCCTTGATTTAGATTATCTTTTAGCAGGCTTGTTCTTAGGTCTAGAAGTTGTGCTTGTTGAGTTGGTTTTGCTAGGTAGAAGTATATTCCTGATGCTATTAATAGTATGATTATACTTAGTGCTGCTATTGATAGGATTGTAGTTTTAGAAATATGATGGACAACATGCTTAACTTCTGGAGAATATATTGAATTAATTGCATCATTAACATTTTGAGGTTTATAGCCGTGTTTAGTTAGATAAGACTTTATGGTGTTTACATCGTAACCTGCTTTGATTTGTTTTTTTATGTAATTAATCAGTTGTTGATTAACCATATTTCACCTCTTTTTTTATCATTAACCTTTTATTTTATCAGGTTCTCCTCTAATATATTCTTTTATTTTATAATTTCCCAGTACCCTCCTTTGTCTGGACCAACTCTTTTAAGAACATTTTTTTCTTTGAGTTTTTTAATATTGGTTTCAATATTCTTTGTAGCTATGCCTACTTTTTTAGATAATTTTGCAATGGATACATATTTATTAATTTTTATATGCCTTAGGATTATCTCCTGATTTTTTGTAAGCTTTTCTCCCACCTTTTCTCCCACCTTTTCTCCCACCTTTTCTAATCTTTTGAAAATAAGAGTAAACCAATTTTCATCAATTTCAAATCTCAAATCTAATTTATAATTTTTCATTGAATTTTCCATTCTTTTAATACCAGAACCAACCTTTTCAACCAAACCCATTCTCTGAAGCAAGCCAAACAAAAGATTATTTCTTGACAAGCTCTTTTTACCTAAATCTTTTTTTGTGATTCCTTTCACTAATCCTCCTGGATTGGTTATTTCAACCCTATCAGAAAAGATTTCAACGAGAATATTAGCCCCAGCAATAAAATAATCCCTATGGGCTATTGCATTTAATAAAGCCTCTCTAAGTGCTTCTTCTGGCAATTCTAATCTCTCTTCCCTTGGTCCTGCTTTTATTATAAACTCTGTATTCAGATGAGATTGCAGGTAAAGAAAACCATTTTGAAAATTAGAATACAAATCTGCATTAAACTCTTTTCTGTCAAGGATTTTATACTTTGTTTTTCCCTGATACAGAACACAGGTTATTGTAGCATTAGTAAAGAATTTTGTTATTCTATGGCAAAACAACAAAACCCCAGCATTTTTGATATATTCTTCTTTTACAAGAGATAAGTTTTCTAAAATTTCTTTTTTGCCAATTATCTGGCTTATTTTTGATTTTTCCAAAAAAGTTTTAAATTTATGTTTGTCAAAATCCTCTTCCAAATCAAAATCATGATTTAGCTTTTCGTCCCACAAGATTAACCCTTCTTTCTGGAAGAATTCTCTTATCTCATTTCTTGTAAGCTGCTGTGAATTTGTTCCATATCTTATAAAGAACTTTCCTTTTGTAGAATAAGGCTTTTTTATTCCTTCTGGAACATTAATTATTAAAATATTGTCTATCTCTTCTAAAAAGATGTCAAGTTTAGGATCAAAATTTCTTGTTAAATCATAAATTTGTGATTTCAATTTATTCGTTATCTGAATACCCTTTACTTCGCCTGTATCACTTACACCCAGCAAGATTTTGCCGCCATTGGCATTTACAAAGGCACAAATTTCCCTGGCTATTGAATCTGAATAAGATTCTTTAAACTCTATATTATATCCTTCACCTTCCTGTAAAATAAATTCAAGCTCTTTTTTATTCATTTTGGATTTTGGTATTACCTCTTTTTTATCCTGCTCTTATCTCTATTGAGTCTGATACTCTCCTGTTGTTTGTTCCTATTGCTTCAAATGTAACTGTCAGGCTACAGCTTGAATCTTTTATGTGTGTTATTGTGAATTGGCCACCACTTTCACTAATGCTAACACATTCTGAAAATGCTGGGGAATATGTCCATGCTGTTATTGGATCGTTTGCTGGATCATAGACAGCATCATTAAGATCTAGTGGTTCTAAGCCTCCTGAAGGAATTTCTAAAGGAGATATTGATGATAGATCCATTACCATTGTATCATTTATTGTTATAGATAAAACTTCTGAATAACCAACACTTCCTCTTTGATCTATTGCTTTTATTTGCACTATCCAATCTCCATTTGGTAGATTTAATATCGTGTGTGTTTTTGGAGAATCGTCGTGTACTTGGCCACTTTTTCTAGGTATATAATTCCACAATAATTCATAATTGACTGGATATTCTTCATCTGTTATTTTAAACTCAACCTCTACATCTCCTGGTATTGTTACAATATTTTCAGTTATTATTTCTGCTTCTGGTGGATTCATTAAATTTAATTCATTTACCTGACCGCAGAAATCTTGTAGTACTGAATTTACATTTGGTATTCCAGATTTAAATGCAAATAAAGGATTTAATTCAACAATATTGGGTTCTTGTTTGCATATTGTTGCATCATTATTTAATGATATTATTAATTTTTTAGGTGAATCACTATAATCACATTTGCTAATTGCTTGTGATTTTATTTGTGATAGACTAGATGTAGAGAATAATTCTTTTATTTTAAAGAAATTTATTCCATGTTCTGAATGATATTGTGAGAATGCGCTTGTTCTAATTATTTTTGATGCTGATGATTCTAGATCTGGGGAAAATTCATCCATATTGTTGTAATAATTTCCTGCTAAAATTATATCTAATGAATTTTCAGGTGAAAAAGTATTCATTGATTCACAATCAGAATTGGCATCAATTAATGTTATTGAATCTACATCTTTGTTTATTTCTGTTCTTATATTTCCGTATCTAACTTCAACATCCCATGTAAGTTCTGCTGAGTTTTGATTTCCTAGAGTATTTCTACTACGCCATGTGTTGGCGTAGTATTTATCATTAGCAGTTTCATCATCATGAGCTCCGTCATCGTATAATGTTATTGAGTCAATTACTGTTTCATCTTTTTTTATGTGCGCTATAACTAGTGTATTTTCTGATGCGCTTTGAATGTAATAAGATATTAAGAAAGAATCTCCTTCTTTTCCAAATCCTTGTGGGTCTCCTTCTAATGATTGTATGTTTAGGTTGCCTTCTCCTGATAAAGGATGTTCACCAGAACATTCTGTTAGTTCTAAGCATGTTCTTTGTGTTTTATTTCCATTACATTCTTCATCTAAATAGTTATCAAGACAATATCCATCATAAGTTATACAACAAACAAGCTGTGGTGGGGGAGGGGGTGGTGGGGGTTCTGGTGGCTTATAAGCCATGTTTGTTGTTATTAATCCTTCTGCAGTACATTTACATGTAGCTTCAGTATTGGGCCATGTGAAGTTTGTTAAAACAGCAGCCACTGTGTACATTTTACCTCCTTCAAGAGTATATATATCTCCACTAGGTGAATATGCTGGTGTTTGGGTAGGTGTTTCGAACACAGAGCATTCACATTCTCCATCCTCCTCTTCTAACAAAACTGTGATGTTGGTGTTACATTTTGCTTTGATGGTTATTGATCTGTTGTCGCCTAAATTCCATTCTTCTGTTCCCATACCATATGCTTCATATGCAAGTGCAGCATTAATTGTTAATCCTACAGTAGCCAAGCTTGATGCTGCTATCCCTGTGTTAATACCTAAAATAGTTAATGTTGCTCCAGCAGTTTGAGCACCTGCGAATAATCCTGCACCAAAAATACCTCCTGCTCCAAATGTAACTAAAGCTAAAACTATAATTGCTGCTACAGCTAGGATTGGTGTCAAAAAAGCCCATGTGCTTCTTTCTTCTTCTGCTATTGCACTATGTGACTCAGAATTTTGATCTTCACAAGCGATTACTGTCCAATCACTAAATCCAAAAACCATGGTGCCAATTGCACCAGTATCTCTATCTAAAGTATAAGGGTAAGGAATCCAACCATCCTGACCGTTGTACAATAAGCTGTATTCTGTTGGTATGTCTTGTTGATCTTTGTTAAGGAAAATAGTTAATATGGCTGGTGTGCTGAAATTTGTACCAGGTGGATTAAATTGATATATGGGGTATCTTGTTGGGAAAGTAGCATCAACATATTCTGTTACTTTGTCATTCACTACAATATGTGGTGTTTGTTCTCTAACAACAAAATCTTTTTTATACTGACTAATTGTTATTTTATCGGAAGAGGAGACTATACCTGGCTGTAAAATTAAAACAGCTAATCTGTCTGGTGAGAGTAAAATTCTGGTTTTATGACTATTACTAACATCATACATTCTTGAGATGTTGTTTATGCTAAAGTCTGCTGCAAATTTTAGAGTAAATGGTTTTCCGTCTAGAATCTTGCTTTGAGAATCTATTATAGAAAACAATAGTGTTTGATTATCTAATCTTTCATATTCAAATTTATAGAGAGAAGCATCATAATTTTCAAGAGGGTTATTAAAGTCAAAATCTGGTCTTAGTAATTGAGTATTTATAAAATCAACAGATTTACCATAGATTTGTCTAAACCTTATTTTAGGATTATAGATAGAGTTTGAGAATTGTCTCTCAAAGTCTTGTTTTTTAACATCAATTGTATATCTAACTTCTATGCTCATATCTTCTTTGTTTATTTGAATTGTTGTAAATGGTAAAAATTGAGAAATATCCCATCCATTTTCTTTAAATTCATCTAGGTTTGCACAAGTTGGAAGATTTGAGTTTATGTAATATGCTAAATCCTGATCAATCTTTTCAAAACTGCTTGGCATTATGTTGATTGTGTTTTTGAGCCAATAAGCATAATTTTCATCATAATTGTAATCTTCAGGGATCTCTAAGTATAGTCCTTGATCAGACATAAGCTGCATTCCTTTATCTGTTAGAGACTGAATACAATTGTCTATGTTTTCTTTTATGGTATCGCTTTCTAGTGTTAGTTGATGGCCGATTGGTGCAAATTTTTCCATATCTTTTTTTGCAAAATATTCAGATATGTATAATGCTCCCCATACAATAGCTATTATTAGTATTCCAACTAGAATAAATGCAGTTACCTGTGCTTTTATTGTATTGAATAATTTTTTATTCAATTTCTCCTCCATTATTATCTTCTATTGTTATAGAGATTGTGTTTGAGTAACCAATCATGCCTTGTTTATCTGTTGCTTTTATTTGGAATATCCATTCTCCATTTGGTAAGTTTAGTGTGTGTGTTTTTGGAGAGTTGTCGTGTACTTGGTCTTGTACTTGATGCATATGATTCCACAACAATTCATAATTAACTGGATATTCTTCGTCTATTATTTTAAATTCAACATCTACATTTCCTGGTATTGTTGTGGTGTTTTGTGTTATTATTTCTGGTTTTGGTGGGTTTAAAAAAATAATATTATTTACATAACTGCAAAAATCTGATAATACTAAATCGATATTTGTATTTGATATTTCTGATTTGAATGTAATTAATGGATTTAGTTCTACAACTGAATCTTTTTGATTGCATTCTACTGCATTATCATTAAGGCTTATTGTTAGTTTTTTAGGAGAGTTAGAATAGCTACATTGATTATCTAAATAATTGTTTATTTGTGTTGTATCTGTTGTATCAAATAATTTGTTAGACTTGTAAAAATTAATACCTTTGTTTCTGTAATATTGTGTAAATGGAGTTGTCAAAAGTATTTTTGAAGCAGTCCTTTCTGCATTTTGTGAATATTTATTAAAATCATTATAATGATTAGCTGCAAATCTTATATCAAGGTCATTATTAAAAGAAAGAACACCCATTGGATTACAGTCTATGTTTTTATTAAGTATCATTAAAGATCCTACATTAGGAAGTGTTGTTTGTGAATCTGTATAGATAACTTCGATATCTGCTGTAACTTTTTTTGTATTTGAGTTTTGAAGTACTTTTAGAGTATTCCATGTGCTTGCATAGTATTTATCATTTCTAAGTCCATCTTTGTGCATGCCATTATCATATAAGTTTATAGATTCTATTAGTTGGTTATCTGCTTTGATATGGACTATTACCTGTGTGTTTTGGTCTGCACTTGGAAGATAATATGTTATTAAGAAATTTTCTCCTTCTGCACCAAAATTAGACCTCGTGTTTTGGTTGGTTGTTCTTAGTATGCCCTCACCAGATAATGGAAGTGGTTTTGCGCATTCTTTGATTTCATTACAGGTTTTTTCTATTGTTTTTCCATCACATATATCTGTGAGATAATTGTCAAGGCAATAATTATCTTTTGTTATGCAACAACTAAGAAATGGTTTTGTGTTTTTAATAGGTGAAACAGGAGCTGGAAGAATTTCTTCTTCATAAGATGTATCTGAAACAGTTACAACTAAACCTTTTATATTGCATTGGCATGAAGCTTTTTCCTCAAATGCATCAAAATCGGTTACAGCTGCAGTTATTGTGTATGCTTTTCCTTTTTTTACATCATAACTTTTTGATTTTTTTGATTCGCCTGTTTCCATATCTGTTACAAAACAATCACAATCACCGTCTTTTTCTTTTGGATCTATTATAATTTGATTGTCACATAGTGCTGTTATGAGCATTGTGTTTTTTGCGTTTGCTGCCTCGCCCCATAATGTGTATGATTCATATGCTGCTAAGGCTAATGAGTTTAAGTCTGCTATTGAAGGGTATTTTGATAATAACTCATATGCTAAATTATTTCCTAATAGCATGTTTGATGTTGATGCTAAACCAGATTGTGAGTTAGAAGAGTTTTCTTCTTGTGGTGGTTCGTAAACGGCATGAGGAAAGATGATATTTCCTCCCTTGGATAGAGGATTTAAAAGACCTGGTAGAAAGTGTATTGCTAAAGCTATTGCTACGATTGCTGCTATTGCTATAATAATAGGGCCCCATGCACCCCAAAAACCTCTATCTTCTTCTGCTTTAGGACCAGGATATTCCTGAACAGGCATTGCACTACAATCAATAGGAGTGTATTCACTAAAACCATATATTAGAGAATCAATATAACCTGCTGAAGAATTAATCTCATTTGGATAAGGTAACCATCCGTTTTTTCCATTATAAAGCAAGCTAAAATCATCTGGGACGTGTCTTTGGTCTTTATTCAAATAAATCCTTAAAATTACTGGATTGCTAAACATTGTTTCAGCAGAACCAAATCTGTATATTGGATAAGCTGTATTAAAAACAATATCCTTTGTTTGTGTGATAGTTGTTTTAATCTTTTCTGCTGGAGTATTTTCTCTTGTTACAGAATCTGTTTTATATTGTGTTATTGTTATTGTGTCATTACTCTGGATTGTTTCTGGTTCTAGTATCAAAACAGCCAACCTGTCTGGTGAAAATACTGCTCTATAATCTTGGTAATTGCTTATATCATAATTTCTTATAACATTATTTGTGCTAAAGTCTGCTACGAATGTTAGTGTAAATGGTTTTCCATCAAGAATCTTACTTTGAGAATCTATTATAGAAAATAATAGTGTTTGATTATCTAGTTTTTCATGGTTAATTGTGTAACCTGTAGTATTATAACCTTCAAGAGGATTGTTAAAGTCAAAGTCTGGTTTTAGTAATTGATTGTTCATAAAATCAACAGATTTACTATACATTTGTCTGAATCTTATTTTAGGATTATAAATTGAGTTTGAGAATTCTCTTTCAAAATCTTGTTTTTTAACATTTATTGCGTATTTAACTTCTACTCCAATGTCTTGTTCTTGTATTTTTGCTGTTGTAGAAGGATTAAAAGGTGATATATCCCATCCATTTTCTTTGAATTCGTCAAGATTTGCACAATTATATAGGTTTGTGTTTATGTAATATGCTAAGTCCTGTTCAATTTTTTCAAAACTGCTTGGCATTATGTTTATTGTGTTTTTAAGCCAATAAGAGTAATTGTTATAAGTATGATTTTCAGGAATATCTAGATGTAGACCTTGGTCAGACATAAGTTGCATTCCTTTATCTGTTAGAGATTGGACGCAAGTATCTATGTTTTCTTTTATTGTATCGCTTTCCAGAGTTAGTTGATGTCCTGCTGGTGCGAATTTTTCCATGTCTTTTTTTGCAAAATATTCAGAGATGTATAATGATCCCCATACAATAGCTATTATTAGTATCCCTACTAAGATAAATGCTGTTACTTGGGATTTTAGTGTATGGAATGGTTTATTCTTTGACAACAAAATCAACACCTCTTGATTGTAGATAAGCTTCAATTATTTTATTATTTCTTGGAGGAATTAGAAAGGAAGTATTGGAAAGTTTATTTCCTCCTAGTTTTTTTAATAAACCACCATAAGAATAACTTTTTCCGTTTTTTGAAATGTGATAACCAAAGAATTCTCTTAGAAATTTAACCTTGTCTTTTGGGGCCATATCTCTAGGAAAAGAATAAAGAAATAAACTATAGTCTGTCAACTCTTTTTTTTGCAAAATACCACCCACTGTAATGTGTTATATTTGTTTGTTTTTAAAGATTTCTGTAATGGATTACATATTCTGTAATTTGTTATATATGTTTTTGTCCTCACTAGTAAGTTATTACAAAAACGAAAGATTTATATAGTAGTTTTGTCAATAGAAGAGTATGAATAGAAGAGAGTTTTTAGGATTAGGAAAAGATGTAGCAAAAGGAGTTGTATTAGCTTCTGCTTTTTCCTATCTTTCTAAAGTTTTTGGACAAGAACAAGCAAGTGGTTCTTTAGATGGAAGTTTTGTACAAGAACAAATAGGTAATTCTTTAGAATCAAGAATATCACAATTACAACAAAGAATAGAAGAAAAACCTAAAGATCCTAATTTACATTTTGAATTAAGTCAACTATATGAAGAAGATGTTGATGAATATTATGATGCATCTTTATCTGAGTTTGGTTTGGCTGTTGATAATGGATTAAAAGGAAGGTCTGTTTTATCTGATTTATCAAGAGCTGGTGGAAATATGAATGCAATAGGTAAAAAGTTACTTAATCAAGGAAAATATGATGAAGCATTAGAGGCTTTTAAATCTGCTAATGTATTAAGTGGTGGGCATCCTATAACAACCTATAATATTGGACTTGCATATCATTTCCAAGGGAGATTGGATGAAGCACTAGACTCATTTAAAGAAACTCTTAATTCAGACAAAAAAGCGAAGGAAAATTACCAAAGTATTGGTAATGTATATTTAGGTAAAGAAAATCCTAAATTAGCTTTATTATATTTTAATAAAGGAAAGTGTATTGACTCAAATTTTCCTTTTTTTGACATTGGAATAGGAAGGTCTCTTATGTTATTAGAACAGTATGATGAAGCAGTAGGGGCTTTTGATAGAGGATTAGAGCTTTATTCACAAAAGCGAAGATTAGACAAAGAAGAAAAGCAGTTGATAAAAAGAGTAAAAATGTACAGAAAGGAATGTGTACAAAAGCAACAACAAGTTAGTATAAGATAAATAAATAATTATTTCTGTTGTTTTCTAGAGATGTGGAAGCCGATTACTAAGGCTGTTGTTGTGATTGTACTATACATTTATATAAACCAAAATATAATATTCTTAAATGGGTTTTAAAGAATTTTTTCAGTTTAATAAAACAAAAATTATAATAGATACATAAAATGGAAACTTTAGTGGCAGAACGAAGAAAGATTCATTAATCTAAACAAGATTTTATTATACTAGCATTTAATCTTTTTGTTACATTTCCTAGTTCATCCATGGAAGAATAAAGACTGCTTAAAAAATTCTTGTCTGTTTGATGATCTGTAAAATAGATGCATTCTCCTAGATGTTCTGTTTTTCCATAAATGAATTCAAAGTATCCAAAAAAAAGATCGACTTTTTGCTCAATATCCTTGAGTATTCTCAAAGAAGGTTTTGCTTTACCAACATCTGCTAAAGTTAAATCTCCATAATCCATAAATAAAAAAGAAGAAATGTTAACTGGATCGCATGATCCGCTAGTAAATTTATATACATTTGTTTCATAAGGTTGTTTATAACACTCTATCAAAACATTGCCTTTTTCATCTGAAATAGCAACCCCTACAAACCCTTTTTTTATACCCTCTATCTGTTCAACAAAATTAAATTCATAATCATTACCATTTATACTCTTATAAAAGGCTATATAATCATCTATTGAATCTACATCAAATTTTGATTTTCTACTCAAATCTTTATTTTTTGGAAAAGCAAGAACTAAAAATTTAAGTCCTCCATCAAAAACAGATTCTAATGAATAAAAATTGCTCGCTTGATAATTATTAAAATGAAAATAGCAGGGGTGTGTCAAACACATCCTGTCTAGATTCGCATATTGGACGGGTTTATCTAATATTCTAATATCAAATCCTTCTTTTTTCCATTCACTCATACTAAATCTTGGCATTTTCTAATTTAGTTTTAAATTCTGTTTCTATTTCTTTACTAAAATTTTTGATCATTTTATCTATAAGTTGAGGAGAAACATCTTTGTTTATTTCAAACTCCTTTAATAAAAGTTCAAAATGTTCAATGGTTTTTTGTTTTAGGAATCTCTCTAAATGTAAAAAGAAAGGTCTGTTAATTTCTTTTGATATTTTTTTCAATATTTTTTCTTTATACTTTTTTTCAATCAAAAAAACATTTTGTGCATATATATCTGATTTATTAAAAAGTACCCTTACTTCTTTATTCTCGAATTTGTATTTATAGTCAGGATAAGATTTTATGAGTATGCCTTGTTTTTCGAACATATCCATCATAGGTGTACCAAATCTAGGAATAATTCCTCTAACAAACCTATAAATATTGAATCCACCTTTCGAAATAAAGTAGTCAAAGTTTTTTCTAATTTCTTCTAGGGTTGTTGTTGGTTCAAATACTATGATTCCAAAAAGAGGTATAATGCCTGTCTCTCTTAAAGTTTTTATAGCTTTTTTGTTTGATTGAAGCGTTGTATTTTTATTAAAATAATCAAGTTGCCTCTGGATACAGGATTCGACTCCGAGATAAACCATCCTTAAACCAGATTTATATAACTTTTTAAACAATTTTTTATTAATCTCATCTACTCTTGTGTCAAACATATATCTAACTTTTAATCCTCTTTTGATAATTTCGTCTGCGATTTTATAAGCTCTTTTTCTCCCATTTTTCCCCCCTACAAAATTTGGATCAACAAATTTAAATTTATTAAATTTCCACTTTTTGGTTATGTATTCTATCTCATCTACTATATTCTTAGCAGATCTCCCTCTCCAAACAGGACCAATTGATGTTTTTTGAAAAGAAGCAATATCACAAAAAGAACATCCTGAATAATCACAACCTCTACTCGAAGATATAGCAGGGACAAATTTAAGTTCAAGTTCTTTTTGTATATAATCTCTCGCCATAAAAGGTAAACTATCCAGGTTATTTATTTTTTCCCTTGGTTCGTTACTAAAGATTCTACCCTTTTGTTTAAATGTCAACCCTTTTACTTTAGTTAAATCAAAACCTTCTTGTAAACATTGAATTAATTCAAACATTGATTCTTCTCCTTCTCCCCTTATAACAAAATCTGCATCTAGCTCATTTATACATTTCTCAGGGAAATATGAAGGATAGTGACCTCCAAGTACTATCTTATGATTTTTTCTTAGACTTCTTAATTTCTTTATTATTTTTTTTATGTCGGTAAGATTGACATTAGAATGTACAGTTATCCCTATAATGCTATATTTAGATATCTTTTCTATAGTATCTTCTATCGAAATATCTTCAAAAAAAGCGTCAAGAATATCAACATTAATGCCTTTTTTCCTCAAAAAAGAAGCAATTAAACATATAGGCATATTTACGCCCGAGTAACCATGATCGCCTGTACTAAAAGAAAATTTCCAATTATGATAGGGGCAGTATCTCCATGATTTTATAGGTGCTTTTAATGGTGGACAAACTATAACAATCTTCATTAATTGGTTTACATCTAGACAAGATTTACAAACATCACATGATGAATGATGACAAGGATCAGTTAGCTGACCTTTATATGCTCTCTCCCTTTCTCTCATAAAGTAGGTTTTGCTAGTATTATTTTTTATTATATGCCACGGCATAATTTCAGTAGAATCCCTTTCACGATAGTAATATTTTGCTTCTAGTCTATTTTTTCTTAATGCATAGTCCCATATTTCGGGTGTTGGTGTTTTGTTTGTGTAAGGATAAGTTAGTTTACATACATCAAGTAAAACATTCCCTAGACGTCTATCCCCCCTTGTTAGGATGGGTTGGCTGTAAGATATCTCATCATAAACTATTGTTTTAAAATGCACTCTTTTAAAATCCTCACTATTTAATCTTATTTTAATCTTAGATTGTATATACTCTATTTTTCCTATTGCTTCTTTTTGAGATATGTTTCTTTCCAGCTGCAAAGGTGTTAGTGGTTTAGGGAAGTATGCATTTATATGGACTTCTAAAATCCCCTTCTTGTTTCTATCCTTTATTATATTAAAAACATCTATAATAAGATTTATCAAAGAGTCTATATCTTTTTTGGTTTCTGTGGGTATTCCAACCATAAGATATAAACCAAAATTTTTTATGCTTTTTTCGAGACATAATTTAACAGCATTTTTTACTTTTTCGTCGCTCATTTGACCTTTATTTATGAAATTTCTCAGTTTACCTTCGCTTGTTTCTGGAGCAATGATAATCTTGTCTTGGTTACCCATGGCAACAACATTAACGATATTACTGTTTAGGTATTCTACTCTAAATGATCCTAATTTAAGTTTTATGTCATCTTTTTTAACAAAGTCCAATAAAACTTTGAATAAATCAGAATAATACTTAGGTGGTAAAACCTCGTAAAAAAGTTTTATGTTTTTTGTATATTTTTTCCCTTCATTAATGAGTTCTTTTATTTTGTTGAGAGATAACACCCTTTGTTTTCTAAAATGGTTACCTATATAACAAAACCTGCAATGCATCCTGCATCCTCTTGAAACTTCTATTGAGAAAACTTCTTCTTTATATTGTGATTTTTTATTTATTATTGTAGAACAAATAGGGGATTTGTCGAGATTTTTAACATAGTTTCTATAAACATTTTCCTTTCCATTTATGATAATTTTTTTTATTCTTTTGCCTTCAAACTCGAAATCATAGAATGAAGGGACATAGACAGATTCTAAAACATCTATATTTCTAAGAAAACTTTTTTTATCCTCAGAATTCTTGTAAATATCTAGCAATTTATGTATCATTGTTTCTCCTTCACCTATAACAAAAGCATCTATAAATTTTGAAAATGGTTCAGGATTATAACTAGAACACGGACCCCCTGCAATTATCAAAGGACCTTTTTCTTTCCTTTCTGAAGCGATGGGATTAATTCCTGCAAATTTTAACATTCTTACGATATTCACAAATTCATCTTCAAAAGAAACTGTAAAAGAAAGTATATCAGAATTTTTTAATTCTTCCAAAGAATCCCAATCATATAAAGGTAGATTACACTCTACTATTTTTTTCCAAACCTTTTTATTAGGCAAATAACACCTGCCAGCAAAAAAATCATTCCTTGTGTTAATTTCTTTGAAGAAATATTGGATTCCTAAGTTTGGCATACCTGTTGTATAGGTATCTGGATAACAAAGAGTGATTTTATATTTTTTATTTTTATCCAATTTAAATAGGATTTTCTCACTACTCTTTATCCTTTCTATCTCTTTTAATACGTTATTCATGTAACATACCCTTGTATTTTAGGATCCTTTTTTCTTTGGATATTTTGCCTTTTTCATCAACTAAGTCTTTCATATCCCATATAATATGCTCAACTAATTTTGGGTAAAAATAACAATCCCTTTGATCCCTACCAGTAGGATCATAAAAAGCATCTAAATAACAACCTCCTCCGCAAACACCTATAGCAGTACACTCCACGCAACTAGAGTCAAAGATTGGCAATTTTTCGAAATAATAATCTGCCTTTTTGTCTTTTAATTTAGGTATTTTATCTATTTTTATGCATAGACTAGTTGTACCATCTGGATAAAAAGTAATTTGATCTCCCGATATTTTACACGCCCTATCTTTAAAATCCTGGTGAGCTATAGCTTTAATTCTCTTTGCTATCTGATCTATATAAATATTATTTTCTTGTGAATATGAAAATATATTTAACATTTGATTAGTATATTCTTTTATATCTAGTGCAAAGTCAAAATTATTTATATGATGGGGGGTTGTTAAACCCACTGAATCCACACTAAGCTCTTTATGATAGAACTCTACTATATCTGCAAGATCATAAACATTATGGTTTGTAACAACAGCAGATATAGCGATTTTTGAATTTGCATCTTGTAAAGTTCGAAGACCCCTTATTGTATCACCGAAAATCTCGCGTCCATCTGAATATACTCTTTGAGTGTTATGTTGATGCATACCGTCTAATGAAACCAAAACCAATACTTTTTGGTCAGATAAAAATTTAGCATACTCTTTAGTTACCAAAGTACCATTAGTAAAAAGTACTTTCTCTCCTGCTTCACAAGACTCAAAGAGATATTTTGTTATGTCCCACGCATCCAAGGGTTCGCCCCCTATCAACATGAGTGTACCACCCATCATATTTTCATTAAAAAAGGCCGCAATATTTCTAGCTGTTCCATGATTCATCGTTTTTCCAATATTTGATACATCATTTTTAAAAACAACACAATATTTGCATGCAGCATTACACCCTAAAGTTAGCTCAACTCTTGCCTTTTTTAATTTAGGTCTTTCTAGTGTAATAGAATCTAAGAATATATCATCCGCTGGTTGGAGATTTGATTTGTTAAACACTATCTCGTGGTTCAGTGGATTGTATAGAACAAAACCATTTTCCTTTTGAAATTTTTTTATTGGGGTTTTATCAAGTTTTATTCTCATTTTGTATTCAAAACTAGTTAATATTAAAATTCCTCTTTTAGTACTGCTCTTATTCTCCTAATACCTGATGAAGAACTTTTTTCTTTAATAATTTTAAAATTCCCTAATTCAGAGGTTTCTTGGATATGTGGCCCCTTACAAACCTCTTTAGAATAATCCCCTATTGAGTAGACATTAATTTTTTTATCATACTTATCTTGAAATAATGCTATCGCCCCTGAGGCAATTGCCTCTTCTAAACTTGTTACTTTTTTTGTGATTTTTAAATTAGATTTTATCTTTTGATTTACTATCTCTTCTACATTAGAAATTTCTTCAGGTGTTAAAGGTCTTTGGAATGAAAAATCAAATCTTAATCTTTCTGGGGTAACATTGCTCCCTTTTTGTTCAACCTCTTCACCTAAAACATCCCTCAAAGCCTGATGTAGTAAATGTGTTGCAGTATGATATTTCACACAGATATATGAACTGGTCATTAAACCAGAACTAAACTTTTTTTGAAAACCAGCTCTTGATTTGGCTTTGTGTTCTTGTAATAAGTCCTTAAATGTGTTTTGATTAACTATTATTCCTTTCTGTTTACAAATTTCCTCTGTCAATTCAAATGGGAATCCATAAGTATCAAAAAGATTAAATGCTATCTGTGATTCCAGTTCACTTCCTTGAAATAATCCTTCAATTGCTTGCATTAATTTTTTCTTACCTTTATTTAGGGTTTTGATGAATCCATCATATTCTCTAGCAAAATTAAGTAATATTATATCCTTGTTCTCTTGAAGATATGTATGTTCTTCACCCTCATTGAGGATTATTTTATCAACAACACCAACTAGACCATCTTTCTCAATACCTAAACTTGAAGCATGATTTATTGATCTCCTCAAAAGTCTCCTCAAAACATAACCTCTATCAATGTTGCTTGGAATAATGTTTTCGGCTAGTAAGAATGTTGAGGCTCTTAAATGGTCTGCTATGATTCTAACATATTTATTTTCTGATGATAAGTCTTCTTTTTCTATACTGCAAGAACTGATTATATTGGAAACGATTGGTTTAAATATGGTGGTGTCATATACTGAATCCTTGCCTTGTAAGATAGTTGCTATTCTTTCAAGACCTGCACCCGTATCCACGCTTATAAGTTGGAGAGTCTTTAAGCTACCATCTTTTTGTCTGTCATATTGAATAAATACCCCTGCATTCCATATTTCCAAATACCTATCACAATCACAACTAGGTTTACATGTTTCTTCTCCGCAACCATATTCTTCTCCTCTATCAAAATAAATTTCTGTACAAGGCCCACATAAACCTGTAGGTCCTGCAGACCAAAAATTGTTCTTTCCATCCAATTTTATAATCCTTTCTTCTGGGACTCCAACTTTTTCCCATTCTGCCTTTGTTTCTAAATCTTCAGGTACTTTATCATCTCCTTCAAAATAAGTAACACTTAACTTATTTGGATCAAAACCAAAACTATCTACTAATAATTCATAAGCAAGTGGAATAGCATCTTCCTTCCAATAATCATTTATTGACCAACTGCCTAACATAGAGAAGAGTGTTAAAGTCCTTCTGTTATATCCAACATTATCAATGTCTATTGTTCTTAAACATTTTTGTATTGAACATAGCTTACTTTTTTGAGGTTTTTCTATTCCATAAAAATAAGGTTTTATTGTGTGCATACCTGAGTTTATAAAAAGACCAGATGAATCAGATTCAGATGGTATTAAAGATTGATTTGGTAATAAATGATGATCTCTATCTATAAAATAATTCAAGAAAATATTGGTAATTTCTTTATGGTGCATATGTTTAGTATAAGATCAGAATTTATAAATCTTTTGTTTTATTTTACTCACCAGTAGTAAATATGATTAAACATAAAAACATTTATAAATCTAAAGAAGATATTAGGTGATATGTATAATAAACTGCTTATAAATTTCAAAAAAAGATTTTCTTCTATACCTATTATAGCTGGGTCTACAACTATTGTAAAGTTTCAAGATTTCTTTATTTTTGCTATAAATAAATCCAAATACTGGAAAAAGCGTAATAATATGACTCAGATAGGTTTTAGTTGTGTGGGAGGTAGGATAGAACAAAAAGAATCCCCTTTGCGTGCTGCTTTAAGAGAAGTAAAAGAGGAAATCCTACAAGAAATTAAAATTATGCCCTTAAAAGACACAACACACATAAAAGAAAACAATGAAAAAGGAATATTAAAAATAAAAGATGGTCCTGCCTATGTTGTGGAGTTTATCTCTCCAGGAATGCCGGGGGATCCTAATAAAGATGGTAAGTGGGGTTTGTTATTATTCATTTTTATTGGAGAGATAAAAAAAGAACCCTTCCATTCTGATGAAATACCTGGAATCATATTCGTTAAAAAAGATAATTTCGATATATTATATAAAGAAAGTATAACTTATTCTGAGTTGAACAATAATGGAAATTTTATAAAATCTAATGAAACTATTCCAGAAGATGCTATTTTCAAACCAACTTTTTCAGGAAAAATTATTTCAAAGCTAAAAATAAATCCCACTAAACTCTTTGAAAATGGAAAAGATAATTAATTCATTAAAAGAGATGAAATATATAGATAATCAGATACACATAAATAACATCAACTATAAAAGAATTTTATCTAAATTTGATACCCCCATAATTCTATATTCTGAAAAAACTTTATTGAGAAATATCAAAGAAATTAAAAAGGCTTTTAGGAAATATTATAAGAATACTAATATACATTATGCATTAAAGGCGTGTTATTTAAGAAAAATATGTGAAAAAATAAAAAAGGAAGGATTAAAAATAGAGATCCTCTCAGATATAGAATACATATATGGCAGAAAAATCGGTTTTGATAAGAAAGATATTATTTTCAATGGCTGTGCTAAAACAGAGCAAGAACTAAAGTTAGTTATAAAAGAGGAAATCAAGTGTATAAATTGTGATTCTTTATCAGAGATAAATAAAATAAACTACCTTGCCAAAAAAATGAACAAGGTTGTTAATGTTGGTTTAAGAGTTCATCCAGACATTAAGGATAACAGTCTTTTTGTTAATAGGGGAGAAAAACTAGGGATAGATATCAAATCTGGAGAAGCCTTTAGATTAGTAAAAGATATCAAAAAATTAAAAAACTTAAACTTGGTTGGCTTAAATTGCCATGTTTTAGCAAACGAAGTTTCCCCTAATATGCACTGTAGAGTTGCTGAAGAACTTTGTAAATTCTATAAATTCCTTAAATCAAAAGAAATAGATATAAAATTTATTGATATAGGGGGTGGGTTTAATTCAAATTTCCTAATAAAAAATAAAAATTGTTCTATGGAGTTTTTTGCTGCTAGGATATCAAAGATATTGAAGAAATATAATTTTGATGGAGAGTTGATATTAGAACCCGGCAGATACATTGTAAATGATGCATTTGCTGCCTTAACAAATGTTATAACAAAAAAGAAGAGTGTTGGAAAAAAGTGGGTTATTGTAGATATTGGTACCAACATACTTATACCAACAAGACATAATAGATTCTATCCAATCTCATGTACAAAAACAGAAGGAAAGGAAATTATAAATATAGGGGATGGGATTGGGTCTACTGCTGGAGTTATTTCAAGAAATATTCAATCTTATAAAATAAAGGAAAATGATTGCATGGTTATACTGAATTGTGGTTCATATACTCTAAGTATGTCTGAAAATTTTGTATATCTAAAACCTAATATAATAATGGTTGATGATGGTATGAAATTGATTGAAAAAGGTATGAACATAAACGAATTTATTAAAAAAGTGTATTGATGAAATGAAATATATAAAAAGTTATAATCCCTTTAATAATAAAATTATTGGGAAATTAGGTTGCGATTCTAAAATAGATATTGATAAAAAGATAAAAAAATTAAGAAAGGGATTTGTTTACTGGTCACAGTTAGAACTTAGTAAAAGAATCTCACTACTTAGAAGTGTACCAAGAAAGATTTTAGAAAAAAAAGAGGAAATTGCTAAATTAATTAGTTTGGAAATAGGTAGGCCGATAAAAGAATCGTTAATATCTATAGATATGATTGTATCTAGGTTAAATTTTTTTTTGAATAATTCTGAAAAATATTTCAAAGAAGAGAAAATAAAAATCGATGAAAAAACAACAAATCATATAATTTTTGAACCAATTGGTGCTGTTGGTGTTATAACTGGTTGGAACTATCCTATAAATATCCCTTTATGGAGTATTATACCTGCTCTTATTTGTGGAAATGTTGTAATGTTCAAACCATCTGAATTATCTCCTTTGTGTGGTCTGAAAATAAAAGAAATTATGAGATCTGCTGGGATCGATGAGAATATATTCTCTCTTGTAATGGGTGGTTCTGAACAAGGAAATTATATAACGAAAAGTAATATAGATATGATATCATTTACAGGAAGTTATAATGTTGGCAAAAAAATATACCAAGTTTCATCAACAAATATTAGAAAACTCATTCTTGAATTAGGTGGTAATGATGTGATGTTAGTTTTGCAAGATGCTGATGCTAAATACGCGATTAAAAATTTAATCATGGGTTTCACAAAAAATTCTGGACAAGCCTGTAATAATGTAAGAAAAGTTTTTATTCATAAAAAAATAAGGAATGATTTTATTAATGACTTAAAAGAAGAAATAAAAAAACTAGAAATGGGTGATCCTCTTAATCCAAATATAAAAATAGGTCCTTTAAAGACCCAAAAACAAATAAAAAAAGTTAAAGAATTAATAAGTAATAAGAATTACAAATTGGTGTATGGTGGGGAGTTTAAAAAAAATATTTTAGAACCCACTATCTTATCCGTAAATTTGAAACGTGTGATATCACTAAGGGAAGAATATCTTGCACCTTTAATAACAATTAGTGAATTTAATGATATAAATGATGTCATATCAATTGTTAATTCTTATGAAACTGGTCTAACAGCATCTGTCTGGACAAAAAATATTAAAAAAGGAAAAGATGTTGCCAAAAGATTAGATTATTTTACTGTTGGAATAAATAAAATAGGGGGCTCCTCCGATCAATGTCCATGGGGTGGAAGGAAAAAAAGTGGATTAGGATTTATTTTTTCAAAGATGGGTTTTATACAATTTACTAATGTGAAAAATATAAGAATCGTCAAATAATCCACTTCTTTTTACTAAAAGCAAAATAAACCAAAAACAAACATTGCAAGAATTGTTAGTGTGTACATTATGAAGTTTGGTTCTGGTTCTTCTTCTAAGTTTTGAATTGTTTTTTAGATAGATTCGTTTTCTTCAATAGCTTTTGTATCATTTTTTAGACCATGTGTTAATGTTAGGAGAATCCAGTCTGGGCACAGTCTTAAAATAGAAACGTTAATAAAGGAGGACACCGTCATCTTTTCCATAGTGCTCAGACAAGATAGGTGGTTAAATATTTCTCTTGGTTATTTCTATTGTTTTCTAGAGATGTGAAAGCCGATTACTAAGGCTGTTGCTGTTAAATTTGGTTTATTATTAAGTAAAGATTATATATTCTGAATTAACTCTGGGCTAAGTTTGTTTCTTTTGTTTATCTTCTGCTTGTTCTTTAACTATTTCAAATAAATCATCTAGAACTTCTTTTGGAATATTTATTTTCATTTTGTATTTGAGTTTCTCTAAAAATTCTCCTAAATCAAAAGCAGCAGTATGTCTTCCAAGTCTTATCTGTGTTTTCGCTTCATTAATTAGAATGTTCCAATCTATTTTTGTACTATTGATCATTCTTCTTGCATCATCAATATCTTTCTTTCTATCAGTAGCACATTTCATTAAAATAAGGTCGTGAGGATTCGCAATCTTTAAAAGAAGATTATTATTAAATTGATGAGTTTGTTCTGCTCGTTCCATCATTTTCTTAGAAAAATCAAAATCAATCACATGCATTACAAAAAGATCCAATCTTTCATCCCCTAATGTAAACATTTTTGGTTGATTTTGCTTTGTTCCATACACTATTACTGAATCCATCTCTCTGTAGCCAATTTCTTTAACAGCTTTCTCAAATATTTCACGATCCTGCTTGTTTTCGAATACAAGGTCTATGTCAAGAGTGGAATCTTTAAATCCAAGGAACATCATTGCAGTTCCCCCAATAGCATAAGCTGTTATTGGTTTCTTTAATCTTCGTGAGATATTAAGAAGTAATTTTTGTTGTGCTTCTATTGAAATCATTTTTTGTAAGCCTCCATATCTTTTTTATTAAAGGGGAGATATATTTTCCACATTTTCTCAATATTTTTGAAATCATCAGATTTTAATTCTGGGATAACAGATCTCCATTGATAATCTTTTTTTGGCAAGGCATTATTTCTAAATCTATTTGTCATTCTTCTTGTTAGCATTATTCTTCTAGCAACATCATAAAGAGCGCCTACCTGTCTCTCAATATGATTTTTCTTTGCTAGTTGATATAGACTAACCCAGTCGTCAATTTTCTTAAATAATATTAAAGCTGCAAGTATGATCCTAAAGCTTTGTGTTTTAATTGCATAAACTAATGTTTCTTCAAGGGTTGGTTCTTTTCCATAAATCCTGTATGTTTTAGGAGTTGATATTTTTATAGGGGAATGCTTATTTATGATTTCATAATAACTAATTCCTTTTAATCTATTTTCAAATGATATGTTGTATACTCTCTTATTGTTGCTTAATTTTTTAGTTTTGACATAACCTATTTTGCGCAACCTATGAATGTAATAGATAGCTTTCTCTTTGTTTACGCTTAACGAATCCATTACTGTTTCAATGGTTTGAATTCCTTCAAGTTTTTTGAGAATTTCTTCATTTTTCATAGTTAAATGTAGATATATCTAGTATATAAATTTTTCTATTTTATTTATAAAAAAGTTGAATGTAGCGCGAAAAGTATATAAATGAGCTATATTTTTAGGATGTCGGAACTAGAAATATATAGTTGAATATTTTTCTCAAGAATTAATTATTTCTGCTGTTTTCGGCTGATGTGGAAGGCTATTGTTGTTATAATAAAAAGATTTTAAGTTTTTCAAAAACTTCTAAAATCCTTTAATTTTCTTTATTAGTTTAGCTATCTTATCATTATCTAGTTTATCTAAAGATCTTCTTATTGATATTAAAAAATCTGATAACTTTCCAAAATCAATATTAACAGGCTTATTTTTAAGGTAATACTGGTTGTCTATTCTTAATTCCTTATCGTTTTCCAGAATTTTAGCTGTTCCTTTTTCTATAATATCTTCATCTTCAAAAAACTTCACTAAAGCTATAGTGCAATCATGAATCTCGCACTTAATTCCTATTTTCATCAATACAGAATAAACAGCAAAATACTCAATATAATATTTTGTAGTTGCAAGCCACATCTTTGATTTTGTTTCTGTGATGTTTCTTAAAACCCTTAAACTTTCTTCTGCATTTTCATAATACTCTTCACTAAGATTATTATTAGGATCTTGAAGCTTAATCCCTCTTCCTTGTTTTTTACACCATTTTATTTTGTTCATATAATCCTCCAAAAAATCTTATAATCTGCTCAGTATTATTGATAATAAGGTGTTTTTTATATATTTCTTTAGTTAAAGTACTAGTTAATTTATTTAAATTGTTAATTTGAACTTTGTGTATTTTTTTATTATAGATTTCCTCAAACTCTTTTATATTTTTATTAATATTTGCTTTTCCAATAATAAGTAAATCAATATCTGATTCTTTCTGAAGTTTTTCTACTGATGATCCAAAAATAAGAAAAGTATTATTTGTAAAAAAAGAAGAAAGTTTTTCAAATAAAACCTTTAAAAGGGTTTCTTCTTTTAACCTTTCTATTAATATTTCCTTTTCAGCAATAACCAAATAATCATATATTTGTTTATTTTTAAAATTAAGGCTATACTCAATTATATTTTTTCTTTCGTTCTTAGTTAATATTCCTTCTTTTACTAATTCTTTAATATAAGATTTTATTGTTTGATGGGGTTTTTTTAATAAAACCGCTAATTCCCTTAAATAATATTTTTTATTGTAATCATCACTATATTGAGCTATAATTTTAGTTTTAGTAACTTTTTTTACCATTTGGTAAAATTAATTACTTATCCTTTATAAAACCTTTCTTTTAATAATATTTAGAAAAATAGATTGTTAAATTTTTTCTCAAGAATTAATTATTTCTGTTGTTTTCTTGAGATGTGAAATGTGATTACTAAGGCTGTTGTGATAACAAAAAGAAAATTTGTTAAGTGATTATTGTTTTCTAAATCTTCCAGATGAATCACCACAAATTATTTATAGTTACTATGCTTTACATTAAATATTAATCAATAGACTGAAAAACTTTTGGGGAACAAAATGGAAAGTCAAGTTTTAGAACAAATGTTGGAACTTGTTCCAACAACCGGACAAGCAAAAAGGTATGAAACAATAGATGTGTATACAGCAGGAACAACTGCTTTGTACTGTATATGGAACTCAATGTGTGACTGTCCTGCTGGAAGTGAAATGGCTGGAAACGTTGGACAGATTCCAGGTTTACCATCAAGTCCTATAAACCCTGTTGTTATTCCTTATGGAAACCAAACTGGGTTGGGTGGTGATGTCCATGACACCTTTAAAATAGATAGGTATGACAATCCTTACGGAGGACATACTTCAATAAAAATTCCAGGAGTAGAACTAGTTAGAGTACCATGGGAGAAATAAAAAAAATTAAACTTATTGGACTTGGAAATGAAAATAGAAGAAATTATTTCAAGTTCTCTAAAAATGAAATAGAACAATTTTTCTACATTTTTCCTATTTTTTTAGAAAAACTAAATCTCCAAAAAACATCTTTTTTCTATGAGGAAGCACATCCAATTATGTCTATAGGAAGTGAGAAGCATAAAATTGATAAAAAATATTCAGGAGTGGAACATACAGAAAACAATCAGTATGATGTGGACATAATCTTCTTGCCAGAAACAATTGAAGTAATTATTCGAACCGACGAAGCTAGCAGAAGTGAACTTATAGATGAAATAAAAAAAATAGCAGATTATTCGGGATTTGACTAAATTAAAAATGTCATCATTAGATTCCCTACTATTCGAAGCATCTTCTTTCATTTCGTCTGAATTCGACTTACAATTACAACAATCTCAACTTAAACCTTATTCTCCAGAAAATTGGCAACATTTTTGTCAAGTTAATGGTTTTGATGTGAATAGTGTTGGTTTGTATGTTCCTGCTTCTTATTCTGCTTATGTTAGAACTGATAGCCCTGTTTTAATTTCAAATGTTTTTCATGAGTTTTTTGGTCATGGTTTGTTTTGTGAACATTCCCAAATTGGCAAACAATTAGTTGATATCATTCAGAGTAATGGCGATGAAGGATCTTTTTTGTTTGATGAAGTTAATTCACAAGAACAATCTCTGGGTTTGTGTAAAACAAATATTGATAATTATGAAGGGTTTGCTGTATGGCTTGAAGCGTTGCTTTGTGAAGAAACTGATAATGTAAGAATATGGCAATTGAAAAAAGATGGATTGCCAGAGGATTATGTATCTTTGTTTGAATTTTTTCATGATGCTGAATTAAGACTTACAAGATTTGGTTTTATGTCTCAGCTTGGATTTCCAAAGTTTTATGATGATAACAAAGTTATAGATGTTGTTAAAAAATTATATGATTCTGCTTTTGATAATGTTGATTTTGTTGTTCTTTATGGCTCTCAAAAACCCGAGAGTGACATTGACTTATTTGTTGTTTCTTCTAATCCTTCAACTAATTTTTTTAATGGTTATCTTAATATTTATGAACTTAATAGAGAAGAATTCGCTCAATTATCTGATAATTTAGACATTGGTGTTACTGATCCTTTATTTGCAGGAAGATTAATTTATGGAGATAAAAATAGTTTTGAGCAATTAAAACAGAAAATATCTACCCAACGTATAACACAAAAAGCAATAGACCACAATATTACAGAAGCTGAAAAACAAAATTTATTTTTTGAAACTGATAAAAGAAGAATATTGTATATTGGTGGTTTTTTTCAAAATGCAGAACAATTAGGTTTAGGAAATAAACCTTTAACTTTAGCAACTCTTGAACAAATTTACAGTAAATAGTTTTCTCACTTATCAATAAAAGATTATGAATAGAGGAGATTTTTTAAGATTGTGTTAGGTTATTAAAACAAAGTAATTAATTAATTATTTCTGCTGTTTTCTAGAGATGTGAAAGCCGATTACTAAGGCCAATGCGGTTATAACAAAAAGATTTATAGAAATTAGAAGGAAACTTAGGCCATTTAGTTCTAGATTAGAAACAACATAACCAGTTATTAGATTTGGTTTTGGTTCTTCAACAATAACATATCCATTAATACCGAAATTGGCTTCTAGAATTTCATAAATACCAGGTTCATTAAAAGTATACTCAAAAGTATCTCCATATTCAAGAGATTTTCTCATTGTTCTAAACAAACCTAATCTTTTATTAGTAATCATATGGCGTCTTGTGTCCATGTTTTTCCATATAACTTTTGTTCCTGTTTCAATTGTAATTTCTGTTTTGTCAAATTTGTTTCTAAAGATTTGAATTAGAACTTCGTTAGGGCCTAGTAGTTTTGGTTCTTCAACAACAGGTTCTTCAGAAACTTCTTCAACAGCAACTTCTTGAACTTCTTCTTTATTTAAGTAATCATATAAAGAAAAACCAATAGTAGCAATTCCTAATAATACAATAAGAATTAAAGCAATATCGTGTCTCTTTTTCATATTAAGCTATTATAAATAAAACTATTTATATGTTTCTATTTGTGCAAATAAACTGTACGGGTTGGAAATGGAATTCCAATTTGGGCTTTATTCAGATTATTATAAAGTTCTGTGATGGCTTTTTGATGAGTGGGCCATTTTTTGCTTAATTCATCAACCCAAAACATTATTTTGAAGTTTAAAGCAAAATCTCCCATTTGTGTAAACCATATTTGTGGTTCTGGATCTTTTAAGACTTCTGGAATCTTTTTAACAGTTTCCAAAGCTAATTTTTTTACCTGATCAACATCAGAACCATATTCAACTCCAAATTCTATATTGATCCTTATGGAAGGGTCTGGAAGTGTTTTGTTTTTAATTTGAGTATCGACAAGCTTGCCATTTGGTATTGTGATTATTTCATTATCCCATGTTTTAATTTTTGTGCTTCTAATACCAATGTCATGAACTTTTCCGCCCTCTCCTCCATCAAGTTTTATTACATCTCCAATCTTGATTGTTTTATCAAGTATCATGGAGATTCCCCCAAATATATTAGACAGGGTTGGTTGTAGAGCAAATGCAACTGCAAGGCCTGCAATACCTAGACTAGCTAGTAAAGGACCAACCTTAACACCCCATACATCAAGAATAAATAGCAATACTAACAAACCTACAACAATCCTAGAAACTTTATTCAACAATGAAACAATGTTATCATCAATTTCTGATTTTGTTTTTTTAGCAAAGGTTGTACTCCATGAATTAAGTAGTATGTTTAGAATATCAAAGACTATGTATCCTACTGCAATTATCACAAGAGATGAAACAGCATGATTAATATGCCCTAATGCTTTTTCAGCTACTGGTAAAGGGACTAAAGCCAACCTAATACCTACAAACAACAGTATGAAAGATATTGGTTTATTTATTTTTTTGATTATTAGATCATCTACTTCGGTTTTTGTTTTCGCAGTTATTTTAAGTATATGTTTTTCTGAAATATATACTACTAATTTTGATATAATAAAAAAGAAGACAAATATTAATAATGATTGTAGGTATTTGTAATCTGTTACATAAGCTGTAATTTGATTTATATCTATTTTAAATCACCTTTTTTTATTATTTTCTTCTAATAATTTTTTAATAAAAGAGTCAACTTTTTGAGCACCATGAACAACATTATCTCTTGTTCTAACTGTTATTGTTTTATCTTTTACTTCTTTTTCCCCAACTACTAATATATAATTTATTTTAGAGAGTTGAGCTTCTCTTACTTTTTTTGAGATTGATTCAGCGCGTTTATCAACTTCTACTCTTAATCCGGAATCTTTCATTTCTTTAGAAACTTTATCAGCATAACTATTGAACCTATCTGCAACAGTTAATATTCTTACTTGGATAGGACTTAACCATAATGGAAAATTTCCTCCATAGTGTTCTATTAGAATTCCTAAGAATCTTTCTAATGATCCATAGATAGCCCTGTGTACCATAACTGGGTGATGAGATTTGCCGTCTTTTCCTTCATATGTTAAGTCAAATTTTTCAGGCATGGAAAAATCAACTTGAATTGTTCCGCACTGCCATTTTCTTCCAATGCAATCTTTTAGATGGAAATCAATTTTGGGTCCATAAAAAGCTCCCTCTCCCTCATTAATCTTGTATTTTATTTTTTTAGCATTCAAAGCTTGTTTTAGGAATTTTTCAGCTTTATCCCAAATTTCTTTTGATCCCATTGCTTTTTCAGGTCTTGTGCTTAGTTCAACTTCATATGTAAATCCAAATGTTTTGTATGTATAATCACATAGTTCAATTAATTCAATTATAGAATCTTTTAATTGGTTTTCCTCACAAAATACGTGTGCATCATCTTGTGTAAATGCTCTAACCCTGAATAAGCCTGCCAAGACACCACTTAATTCGTGTCTATGGACTAAACCAAATTCTCCTGCTTTTAGTGGCAAATCTCTATAAGAATGTACTTTTGTTTTGTATATTAATAGATTGCCAGGGCAGTTCATTGGTTTTACTGCATAATCTGTTGTATCTATTTTTGTAAAATACATATTTTCTTTATAGTGATCCCAATGACCTGATTTTAACCATAATTCTTTATTCAGAATTATAGGTGTTCTGTTTTCTTCATAGCCTTTTCTATTCATCTCGTTTCTCATAAAATCAATTAATGTATTGAAAATAAAAGTTCCTTTATCATGGAAAAAAGGCATTCCTGGTGCTTCATCATGCATTGAAAAAAGATCTAGTTTTTGACCAATTTTTCTATGATCTCTTTTTTCAGCTTCTTGTAGTTGTTGAATGTATTTTTTTAGTTCTTCTTTTTCATGGAAAACGATTCCATAGACTCTTTGGAGCATTTTATTTTTAGAATCTCCTCTCCAATAGGCTCCTGATGTTTTTGTTAGTTTAAATGCCTTTAAAACTTTAGAATTTTCAACGTGTGGACCTTTGCATAAATCAGTAAAATCTCCTTGAGTATATATTGTAACTTTAGAACCTTCTAGTTCATCTATTAATTCTAGTTTATATGGTTCATCTTTGAATAATGTTTTTGCTTTTTGTTTGGTTATTATTTGTTTTTTGAATTCAAGATTTTGCCTTATGAGTTTGTTCATTTCATATTCTATTTTTTTTGTATCTTCAGGAGTGAATGATTTTTTAACATCAAAATCATAATAAAAACCACCTTCTATAGCGGGTCCTATTCCTAATTTTGTTCTTGGAAATAGTTTTTTTACAGCATGAGCTAGAATATGCGAGGTAGAATGTCTTAAAGTTGTTATATCTTCTTTTTTTGCCATATTGATTACTTGGGTTGTTTTGTTTATATATTTTGTGCTTATTTATTATAAAAACCAACAGATTTTTAAAAACAGATTTTCTTTTAATTTAACATGAGACAATTATTTATTGAAGCGAGATACAGAGGGAAGATAAAGATTAAGAATATAAGTAAACTTCCTCAGAAAATAGGTTTAGCTACAACAGTACAGTTTCTTGATCAGTTAGATGATGTTAAAAAACAGTTGAAAGGAAAAAAGGTTTTTTTAGGTAAAGGAAAGCAAAAATATAAATCCCAGATTTTAGGATGTGATGTTTCTTCTGCTAAAAAGATTAAAGATGATGTTGATGCTTTTTTGTATATTGGAACTGGTCAGTTTCATCCAATTGCTTTGGGTTTATTAGGAAAAGATGTTTATATTTTGAATCCTTTTGATGGAAAGATTAGTGAATTAGATAAGAAAAAGATTGAAAGTTATAATAAAAGAAGAAAAGGCGCTATGATTAAGTTTTTATCTAGTGAAAATATTGGAGTTTTGGTTTCAACTAAAATAGGACAAAAATATTCTATGAAAACCTTAGAATTTTTAGAGAAAAAGTACAAAGATAAAAAGTTTTATTTCTTTATTACAGATAATGTTGATATTAGTCAATTAGAAAACTTTCCTTTTATTGATTCGTGGATTAACACTGCATGTCCTAGGTTAGAAGGTGATTTTGGTTTTGTTAATATTTTAGATTTAAAATGAGAAGAAAAGTTTGTATGTCAAAAGGGCTTTTGTATAATCCTTATCTCAAAGAGGATTTTAATAAATCAATAAAACGAGTTTCTAAATTAGATATAGATGGTTTTGAATTTTTAGTAGGAGATGCAAGAGATCTGTTAAAGTTCAAGATTAAAAAAAGTTCGATAAAAATCCTAAAAGATCTTGATTTTAATACGGTTCATGCCCCTTTTGATTTAGGTGGCAAGGAAATGTTATTTTCAAAGAATAATGCAACAAAAAAAATACTAGATAAATTATATCATATTTATGATAAAATAGATGCTGTTAATTTGAATATTCACCCTCAACAAATAACTAATTTTAAAGTGTTTAATATAAAAGATTATCAACATAGTATAGAGAATATGGAAAAGTATCATGGTTTTAAAATAAAGGATTATGCTAAAATCTTAAAAGATAATGAATCCTTCAAACTTGTTTTAGATACTTCCCATTCTTCTGAAGAAGGCACAATAAATAATCTTTTTAAGAGATTTAGAAAAGATATTATTTATTCTCATCTTAGTGCTAGTTATTTTAATCATTTGCATTTACCTCTTCATTCATTAAGATTAGAATATATAAAAGGATTAGAGATTATAAAGAAAGGAAAATTTCCTATTGTTCTTGAATCGCAAATAGGTGCAAAAGATATTGATGAGTATGAAAAAGAGATAAGTTTTGTGAGAAAATGGTTGAACTCTTAAGCCCTATACAGGATTTTGTAAGTTTAGAAGCAGCTATTCAAGCTAGAGCAGATGCTGTTTATTTTGGGATTAAAGGAATGAATATGAGGGCTGGTGCTAAGAATTTTAGTCTAAAAGAGTTAGAAAAGGTTGTTAAAATATGTCATAAGAATAATGTTAAAGCTTATTTAGCAATTAACACAATTGTTTATGATGATGAACTAAATAAGATTAAAGAAATTCTTAAAAAAGCTAAAAAAGTAAAGATAGATGCAATAATCGCTTGGGATTTCTCTGTTATTAGTGATGCTAATAAATTAAATCTGCCAATTCACATTTCAACACAAGCATCAATTTCTAATTTTGAAGCTATAAAAATTTTAAAAAAGAAGTTTAAGAATTTTGAAAGGGTTATTTTAGCAAGAGAGTTATCTTTGGAGCAGATAAATAATATCATAAAGAAATTAAAAAAAGAAAAAATAAATGTTAAAATTGAAACTTTTGTGCATGGTGCAATGTGCGTTTCTGTTTCTGGAAGGTGTTTTTTAAGCCAGGAGGTATTTGGAAAATCTGCTAATAGGGGGGAGTGTCTACAGCCCTGCAGAAGAAAATATTTAATCAAATGTCAGAAATCAAAGATTTCTGAGCACCATCAGAAAAAAGAAAAGTTTTTTCTGAGGGATGTTGAGGAGAAGCATGAATTAGAAATAGGAGAAGATTATGTTTTAAGCCCAAAAGATTTGTGCGCTTTGCCTTTTTTAGACAAACTAGTTAAATCAGGGATTAGTTGTTTTAAGATAGAAGGCAGAAACAGAAGTCCAGAATATGTTAAGGTTGTTACAGATATTTATAGAGAGGCTATTGATAATCCTAAAGCAGATAAGAAAAAATTATTAGAAAAATTAAAGACAGTTTACAATAGGGGTTTTTCTTCTGGTTTTTATATGGGCAAACCAATAGACGAATGGTCTAAAACTTATGGAAGTAAAGCAACAAAAAAGAAGATTTATGTAGGGGTTGTGAAGAATTTTTATAAAAATGTTAAGGTAGCTGAAATTAAGATAGAATCTCATGGTGTAAAAATAGGAGATCATATAATGATTCAGGGGAATAAAACAGGAGTTGTTGAGCAAAGTATTAAGTCAATGCAAAAAGATCATAAAAGGGTAAATGGAATCAAAAAAGGATTTGTTGGTGTAAAGCTTGAGATGGTTGTGAGGGAGAATGACAGAGTTTTTGTTATTATTTGATTTTTGTCACAGAGAAGTAATCATTTTTCCGACGATAAAAAATAGAAACCTTTAAATACTAGTTTATGTTTAGACGACATAGGACAATTTTTGTCTTAAAAAAATAGAGAGGTTTAAAAAATGGCACAAAAAGTAAAAAAGGTTGGTGTTAAAAAAGAATCTGGCTACCTATATTTTGTTGATAAAAAAGGAAACGTAGCTAGAGCCAAAATGGCAAGAGGGAAGAAAAAAGGAAAAGCAAAAATCCAAGTTGTAGCAAAAGTTGGTGTTAAAAAAGAATCTGGATTCTTGTATTTCATTGATAAACAAGGAGATATCTCTTGCGCAAAAATGGTGAGAGGCGGAAAGAGAAAGAAAAAGAAGGCAGTTAAGAAAAAAGTTGTTAAGAAGAAAAAGGCTGCTAAAAAGAAGAAAAAGCGATAAGCTTTACCTTTTTATTTTTTTATTTTCTTTTTTAAATAAATGAAATCAATTAAGATTCTGTCGATATTCTTTGTTATAATTGTTGTTTTAAATCTGATTCTAATGGTTTTAGGAAAAATAGATATTATGATTTTCTGGATGGTATTGATCTTAGTTGGCCTAGCTGCTTACAAAGGAATACCAAAATTAAAAAAATAAATTTTAGTGTTTTTCCATCATAAAGAAAACTACTAAAACAATTAATCCTACTCCCATCAGGGGTCTGTTTTCAAATAAGAATCCTGCTAATAAGAATATTAATGTAATATACTTTAAAGAAGATCCTACTGTTTTTTTGTCTTGTTGTTTCATAATAGGTTTTCTATATGTTTTTTTCTTTGTTGATTTTTTATATTTTTTCATTAATATCACCTCTATCTAACAATTATTTCTCCAGGTTTAAATATTTTTATGTATGGTAATGCATTATACCTAAATGTTCCTTTTTCTCTGAAAGTATGTTCAAAATATTCACCATACTTTAATTTAGATCCTCTAAATAAACTTTGATAAGAGTAAACAGTTAGTTCTGCTGTTTTGTTAAGATAATCTAATCTGTTTTCCCATCTTATTGTATCCCCTACAGAAATTGTTAGTTGTTTTGGGAAGAAAACCATGCTTGTTCCAGCCATTTGCATTGCAACAATGTGTGTTCCTTCTGGTATTGTTGCTTTTGGTTCTGTTTCTGTTGTATTTTCTTCTATAGTTGTTTCTTCTGGTTCAACTTCTTCTATAATTTCTTCTTCTAGTGGATCAAGTGTTACAGTACCTGTTGGTGTAATGGTTGATTTTTTACATCCAACTAAAATAAGCAACGCTATGATTAAAATTAGAGCAATATATTTTTTCATTTTTTGGTTTTTTCTGCCAAGGGTTCGTATATTAATCCACAATCTTTGCATATTATCTGATTTTCATTCTCTTTGTATGCAATGTTTGTGCTTCCACACTCTGGACAGGATTTTATTTTTCTTATGTCTTCTGCCATGCTTTTTATATTGGGTTAATTGTTTATAAATATTGTGATTTTTGAAAAGATTTAAATAAATACACGAATTTATGGTTAATATGCCGTCTGAAGAAGAAGCAAAAGAGATGCAGGAAAAAATTAAGAATATGAGTCCTGAAGAATTAAAAGAATTCCAGGCTAAGAATTGTGTATTTTGTCATATTGTTGAAGGAAAAGTTAATTCTAAAAAGATTTATGATGATGAGAAGTGTTTAGCAATACTTGATATTAATCCATCTAATCCAGGTCATATATTATTGTTACCAAAAGAACATTATGCTATAATGCCTTTGATTCCTGAGGATATTATTAAACACATGTTTATGATTTCAAAACAGCTTTCTTCTATTTTGTTAAAAGCTCTAAAAGCTCAGGGAATAAATATATTTGTTGCTAATGGTATGGCTGCAGGACAAAAGGCTCAGCATTTTATGATTCATATAATTCCAAGGATGGAAAAAGATGGTCTTGTGTTAGATATTAAAGGTAAAAAAAGTAGTGAAGAGGCTCTTGAAGAGTTGAGGAGATTATTAGTTGCTAAATTAAATCAAGAGTTTGGTATTGAAACTGAAGAGGAAGTAGTAGAAGTTGAAAAACCAAAAGTTGTTGATGCTGAATTTGAGGATAAACCTAAGAAAAAAACAACTAAGAAAAGTTCTAAATCAAAAGCAAAGAAAACCAAAAAGCAGGCCAAAAAAGAGAGCGTAAGTTTGGATGATATTGCCAATCTTGTAACAGGTGGAAAATGAGTGAATGCCAAATTTGTGATATAATTAAATCTGGAAAATCAAAAAAGATTTATGAAGATAATGATATTGTGGCTGTTTTATGTCCAGAGCCTGTTTCTCACGGTCATGTTTGGATTATACCAAAAAAACACTATACTATAATGGAACACATACCTGATTTTGAGGTTGGGCATTTATTCTGGATTGCTAATAAGATTTCTATTTCTCTATTTGAGGTTTTGCAGGTTCAGGGAACAAATATATTTGTTGAAAATGGTGTTGCAGCAGGACAAAAACATAATCATTTTTTGATTAATGTAATACCAAGGATGCCTGATGATAAAATAAAGTTAGAGTGGCAGCCAAAACAGTTAACAGAAGAGGATATGTCCACTATAGAATTGAAGATAAAAGACCAAAGTAAAACAGTAGGTTATTTTGAAGAGAAAAAAGCAGAACCTGTTAATCTTGATGAAAAAACTGAAGAACATATAGATTCTTCGAATTATTTAGTTAAGCATTTGAAAAGGATACCTTAGATAAATAATAAAAGGATATTGCCTATCCATAATGTAAATAAATAGGCAATTAAGAAGCTAGGTACAAAAGGTATTCCGACTTTGATTAAGACTTTTTTTATCTTTCCTTTTTTATAATAATTAATCAATTGATTTAATTGTTTTTTTTCTATGCCTAAATCTTTTGGGCCTGCTATATATTTTTTATTTACAAATATTTTTTTTGCAATCCAATCTCCTTCTGTAACTTCTGTTGGTTTTACGTATTTTAACATACAGGATTTTTCAACAGCCTTAATAAAAATAAATAAGTAGAATGAGCCATGTATAAAGACTATTAATAAAATTACTAAAATTTTTATAACAATATCTTGGATTAATAGTGTTGAAAAAAGGAGGATTACAAACAACACCATCATTATTTTGCTGAGCTTTGCAATTGATTGAGTTGTTTTTTTTATTTCTTTTAGGAATTTTTTTCTGTTTTTAAGACTAAGAATTATGCTCCACACAAAACCATATATAGATCCAACTACTATTGTGTTTATCAAGAAAGAAGGTAGAGGTTCTATTAACCAATTAATATTTGATGACAAGAATTGATATGGTAAACCAATTAATGCTCCTAATCCCATGAGCATTTTTGAGTCTCCTCCTCCCCACTGTCCTGTATAAAACATTAGTAAAGCCAGAATAAAAAAAGCACTAAAACCAACTAATCCTTCTATTATATAGCTATAATCGTTTGTTGATAAGGACCATATTAATCTTATACCCAGTCCTAATGGAATTATTGAGAAATTAATCCAATCAGGAACCTCTCTTGTTTTTATATCTGTTAGAGAGGCTATTATTAGAACAATAACAGCTATGGATGCTAAGATTATTGGCAACATAATTTTACAACAATAAATGATATTTATAAAGATTTGTTTTTACTACTTATATTTAACAAAATGCATAATATTTATAAGTTTTAACTACTTATTTATAATGAAATGGCTATACTTGATAAATTTTCAGAACTATTAAAAAATGAAGAGAAAGAAGGTATTAAAGTTAGGGCTCATCATGTTGCTATAACAACAGAAGGAGTTATACCCTGGGCTGAAAATAATAAGAAAAGTCTTGATGATGCTTATAAAAAATGCAATCTTATTATAAGAAACACTATAAGATCTCAGATAAAGCTTAAAATACCTATCTTAACAATCTATGTTTTGCCTTCTGATATGAAAAATCTTGAGCATTTTTCTATGAAGGTGGATTCTTTGATAGAATTATTTAATGAATTGGCTGAATCTGAATTTATTCAACAAAATCATATAAAGATTTCTACTTTTGGTAAGTGGTATGATTTGCCTGGCAGAGTTGTAGAGCCAATAAAAAAACTTTTAGATGTAACTAAAGATTATGATGGTTTTTTTGTAAATTTTTGTATTAATTATAATGGTCAGGATGAGATTGTTGATGCTTGTAAGATCTTAGCTATGCAGGCAAAGACTGAAAAAATTGGTTTGGATGCAATAAATAGAGATAATATTAAATCTAATATTTATGCATCGGATTTTTTACCTCCTGATTTGATAATAAAAAATGGATTAAAGCAAAAATCAGTTGGATTATTGTTATGGGATTCTAAAAATTCAAGTTTATATTTTACAAAGAAACTTTGGCCTGATTTTGGGAAGGATGATTTTGAAAAGGCTGTTTCTGATTTTGAAAAACAAAAACTTTAAATAAATACTTAATAAAAATTAGATTAGGTGGAAAAATGCAAAGAAAAACAAGTACAATTCCTAAAGCGACAGTTGCAAGAATTATGATGAATTCTGGTGCTAGAAGAGTATCTGCATCTGCTGTTAATGCTCTGTCTGATATTGTAAAAGATATAAGTTTGGAGATAGCTTCAAGAGCTGTTGAAATAGCAAAGCATTCTGGAAGAAAAACTGTTCATGAAGGGGATATTAAGCTAGCTGCTAAGAAGTAAGTTTTTCTGAGATTCTATTTATTGCTAAAATATAGGCTCCAACTCTGTTATTTGTATTATGTTTTTTTGCTGTTTCTAAAACAGTTAAAGCGTTTGTTCTCATTGTTTTTTCTAACATTGTATCAACTTTTTCAGCATCCCATTTTTCATTTACTAGATTCTGCTGCCATTCATATGATGAAACAGTTACACCTCCTGCATTGGCTAGAATATCTGGTAGAACAACTATGCTTTTTTTATAGATGGTATTATCTGCTTCTTGTGTAATTGGGCCATTTGCCAATTCAACTATAATTTTTGTGTTTAGTTTGTCTGCGTTTTCTTTTGTTATAACATTTCCTAAGGCGCTTGGTGCTAGAATATCACATTCTAGTTCTAGGACTTCTTCATTTGATAATTCAGTTGAGTTTGGAAAGCCTATAACTGTTTTATTCCTTTTTTTATATTCTAAAACTTCTTCTGGGTTTAATCCTTCTTTGTTAAAGATCCCTCCTTTTGAATCAGAAACAGCAATTATTTTACATTTATCTTCGTGTAATAGTTTTGCAAAGTTAAATCCTGCATTTCCGAATCCTTGGACAACAACACTTGCATTTTTTAATTCTTTTAATGATGTATAACCTTTTTCAATAGATTCCCTTAATACAAATTGAGCACCTCTTGCTGTTGCTGTGTCTCTTCCGATTGATCCTCCATTTTCTAAGGATTTACCTGTAACAACTCCTAAAACATCTTTTGGTTGTTTTTTTGTTGTTTTAGCATATTCATCTACCATCCAATCCATAATTTGAGAATTTGTATAAACATCTGGTGCTGGAATATCTTTATCGGGACCAATATTATATGCAATTGCTCTTGTAAATGCCCTTGTCATTCTTTCTAATTCTTTTTCTGACATTTCTTTTGGATTACAAACAACACCCCCTTTTCCGCCGCCTAAAGGAATGTCTACTACTGCGCATTTGATGCTCATCCATGTTGCAAGAGCCCTAACTTCATCTAAATCAACGTCCCAATGGTATCTTATCCCTCCTTTGTATGGTCCTCTTGAGTTGTTGTGTTGGACTCTATAACCTTTAAATAATTTTATTGTATCATCATCCATTTTAACTGGAAATGAAACACTTATTTCTCTTTGAGGATTTAATAGAATATTAGTTTTCCATTCTTCTAAATTTATTATTTCTGATGCTTTCTTTATAATGTTCTTCGCATTTTCGTGCGGGTTTATTTTTTCCATTTTTCTAATTAAAAGTAAAGATTGTAGGTTTATATAATTTATGATAAAGTAGAAATGTTTTTAAAGATAGTGTAATTGATTTAATTACAGGGCCCATAGTTTAATGGTAAAATACGCCCTTGGCTTGGGTGAGATTCCGGGTTCGATATATATTACGAAATTCCCGGTGGGTCCATTTTAAAATGGGGGAAGAAACTTCAAGAAAAAATTATAATAAGCTTATTAGTATAGTTATTAGTGGGATTACTAATGATAATAAAATTCTTTTGATAAAAAGGGTTACGCCTCCTTATGTTGGATTTTGGAGTATGCCTGGTGGTAAAATAGAGTTTGGAGAGCACCCTGAACAGACTGCTTTAAGAGAAATAAAAGAAGAAACAGATTTAGATTGTGAATTTGAAGGGTTTAGGGGTATTGCTTCTGAAATTATCCATAATAAAGATGATAAGGTCGCTCATCTTATGATATATGTTTGTAAATTAAAGCCATTACATACAAATATACAGGCTACAAAAGAAGGAGAGTTGCAATGGTTTGATATTAATGAATTAAAAAATACAAAAATAATTCCGAGTGATTTATCAATGATAAAAGAATTCTTGTTAAAAGATAGTAAAGTGGATTTACATAAAATAAAGATGACTGAAGAGGAAGGAGAATACAGATTAGAAGAGTTTGGGAAATGAGGACATCAATAATAGATATAGGTACAAAAAGTATTAAGCACTATATTTTTGAGGGTAAAAAAGAGGTATTTTTTAGAAGAGAGAGTTCAATTAAGATAGGAGAGGATGTATTAAAGACTAATCTTTTGGATGAAAAAGGGATAACAAGAGCTTTAGATTATATAAAAGGTTGTTTGGATATAAATAATAAAGAGGGTGTTTCAACAACAAAGATTATAGGGACTGATGCATTAAGAAAAGCAGAAAATTCAAGTCATTTTATTGATAAATTAAAAGAGGAAACAGATATTGATATTAGAATTATAACCCATGAAGAAGAAGGTAAATTACTTGGAAAAGCGTATGCTGGGTTAGTTGATGGAGATTTTGCAGCTGCTAATGTTGGAGGTGGAAGTACAGAAGTAATTGTTTTTAAAAATAATGAGATGAAACATTTTCTTTTGCCTTTAGGTGTTAATAAAATTAATCAAGAATTCTTAAAAGAATCTTATGAACAAGATGATTTTAATAATAAAGAAGCGTGGGGAAATGCTCAAGAATTTCTTAGAAAACAAGTTGATGCTGTTTTTAATTCTCATCCTGATTTAAAAGTAGATTCAATATTCTTAACAGGTGTTTTGGCATTTACTCTTAAACAAAAAGAATTAACTAGAGCTGATTTTGAAGAGAGTGATGTAAAAGAACATCCAATTAAGTTTTCTGTTCAAAAGTATAAGGAGTATAAAGAAGGATTGAAAGATATTGGAGTTAAAAATTTAGCTGCTAATTATCCAGTAGATCCTGGTTATGCTAATAATTTTGTAATCGGGTTAGAGGTTTATTCTTCTATTGTAGATAGATTAGATTCTAAGATAATTTATCCAGATGAGATACAATATGTTCATGGTTTGATAGAATGAAAGTTTATTTTGTAACAACAAACAAACATAAATTTGAAGAGGTTAAGGATATTCTAAAAGATTACCCTATTGAATTGGAACATTTGGAAATAGAATATGAAGAGAACCATGATGAAAGTATTGATATTATAGCAAGAAATGCTGCTAAAAAATTAGCAGATAGATTAAATAAACCAATCATTTTGGAGGACACTGGTTTATTTTTTGATGCTTACAATAATTTTCCAGGGGCCTTGCCTAAATTTGTTATTAATACAATAGGTTTCAAAGGAATCTTTAAATTATTAGAAAATGAATCAAGGAAAGCTTATTTTAAAACAATAGCGGCTTTTTGTGAACCTGGAAAAGAACCTAATTTATTTGAAGGTGTTATGAAAGGGAAGATAGCAACAAAAATTTATAATGAAGATAAAGAAACTATGCCTTATGATAAAATATTTATTCCAGAAGGAAGGGACAAAACAATATCAGACATGAGTTTGGAAGAAAAGAACCAGTTTTCCCAAAGAGCACAGGTATTTAGGAAGTTTGGTGAGTTTATTAAAAACTGATTTCTAAAGCAAAAAGTATATAAATGATTATTATGATAACAATTAAAAGGTATTACTATGCGATGTCCAAAATGTGAGAGCCACATGCATCCACATTTTTTAACAATACATATATGTTTAAAGTGTGGGCATAAACATGATGGCAATGATGACACAAAATACAATTGTTGATTTTAATAAATTATTCTATGGGGTTTGGCATTGCACAAAAGATTTACGCGCTCCTATAGTGTAGTCCGGTCAAGCATGTAGGCTTCTCGCAACAACTGGTTACGCGCGGTTGACACGCAAGGTGCGGCATAAAGCCACACTTGCTCGCTAAACGCTCGCATAATCTGTTAGAAAAAGCCTGAGACAGGGGTTCAAATCCCCTTAGGAGCATTAATTCTTTATTTTTATGATTGCTTTATATTCTTTGTAAATTTCCATCTAAGAAGTAATATATATCTTCCATCTTATATCCAAATAATCCATTTGCTTTTTTGATGTGGGGTTCGAATGTAAAAAATTTGTCTCTTAATCTTGTTCTACAACCACTTTCAAGATATTCTCTCTCATCTTTATCTTTTTCAATACTGTGTCCTAAATTTCCATTAAAATCTAAATTAACAAATCCTAAATGTGTTATTGCTTCATTCATGATGTGGTATAATTCTTCAAATGTCATTTCAGGGATTGCTACCTCTTGTAATCTTTTATGTAATTTTTGTTCAATACTTATTCCATCAAATAATTCTTTTACTTTATCTGAATAATCTGGTCCTGTTGTATTAACAACTGCTCCATTTGCAATTACAAATGATCTTGCGAAATCACCCCAATAGGAATTTATCTCGGGGCCAAGATCCACAGTAACTAAGTCGTCCATACTAACTTTTTTATCAGACGGTTCATATTCTCTACCAGATATAGATAATATTGTTCTTTTTCCGACTAAAATAATGGATCCTACCCCATGATACCAAAAGGAAGATGCTCCTTTTCTTTTCATGTGTTCGTTCGCAGCATGAGAAATATCTGATTCACTTACTTCTTTTTGGATAAAGCCACTTAAATAATCTATTGTACTTTTTGCTATCCCTTGAACTTCTTGATATTTTCCTAATTCTTGGACATCCATATTAATCTGAATATTTTTATTTTATCTTAAGCCTTTATAACCAAAATCTTCAATTCCTTTTGGTTTTTCTATTTTTATAAATTTAACGCCTGTTTCTTTGAATAATTGTTTAAATTCGCTTTCTTTTCTTTGACTACAGCTGATTACTTCTTTTATTCCTGAATTTATTATCATTTTTGCGCATACAGGACAGGTGTCGTGAGTCATGTAGATTGTTGAACCTTCTATGTTTGTTCCATGTAATGCTGCTTGTATTATCGCGTTTTGTTCAGCGTGTATTGCTCTACAAATATGTTTGTCTGTTCCAGAAGGGATTTTGAGTTTATCTCTTAAACAACCAATTTCCATACAGTGTTTTGCTCCTTTAACAGCGCTATTGTATCCTGTTGCAACAACTCTTTTATTTTTCACAATAACAGCACCAACATGGCGTCTTAGGCATGTGCTTCTCTCTGCTGCTAAAAAAGCCATTTTCATAAAATAATCATCCCAACCAATTCTTTGTTTTTTCTTTTTTGAGAAAAGATCTTCTAATTTATTCAGGAAATCTTGTTTGGTTGTTTCATTTGTTAGTGTTGTGTCTGCAATTGCTATTGGTCCTGCTTTTTCTGTGTTTTCAATCTCTGAGTAATCTCTTTGTTTAGTTTCTTGTTTTGAAAAAGGTCTGTTAATCATTTTTTGATCAATCTCTTTTCTCTCTTCTAATCTTTTATACCTTATTTCAGGAGAAGCCTGGATTGATATAACTTTAAAATTATTGTATGTTTTTCTAAGAAATTTATATTCAGACCAAGATGTAAGATTATCAATAACAACGTTTCCTTTTCTAAGAAGTTTGTCTATCTTTTTTTTATTTAGTTTTGCTAGAGCATCCATTCCATGCTTTTCTCTTAATTGTTCTCTTATTTCCTGCTCTAACTGAGGATTTGATACAAGACCTGTTTTCTTTTTAACTTCATCTAATACTGTTTGTCCAAATCTTAGATATCTGTAACCTTTTTCTACAAAGAAGTTTGCAGCAATTGTTTTACCTGATCCTGTTAGGCCGACAATAGCTACGAGTTTATTTTCTTTTTTCATTAGATTCCCCATGCAATTTACAATTCCAGAATAGTAAAAAATAAAGTAGTTTTTATAGTTTTGCTTTATTTTTTATGTTGTTTGGTTAAGTATATAAATAAAAACATATTTATTGATTATGTGCCAGGATCGCATAACTTGGTATTGCGGGAGGCTCGAACCCTCCTTTCCTTTGGATATGCAGGTTCAAATCCTGCTCCTGGCGTCAATAGATTTAAAAAGTCTTATTTGTTTGATGTTAATATGAAAAAAGTAATACTGGATACTAACTTTTTGTTGATTCCTGGGGAGTTTAAGATAGATATATTCACTGAAATCAGATGTTTGGTTGATTTTCAATATAAATTTTTTATTATTGATAAAACAATTGATGAGTTAAATAAAATAATTGAAGATAAAAAAAGTAAAGTAAAGGACAGAGAGAATGCTAAGATTGGTTTAGAGTTGATTAAATTAAAGGAAATTGGCAAGATAAAAAGTGATAAAAGATATGTTGATGATGCAATTGTTAAAAAATCTGACAAAGACACTGTTGTAGCTACTTCTGATAGAGAGCTTAAGAGAAGGTTAAAGAAAAAAGGTGTTAAAATAATTTTTTTAAAGAAAAAGCAGTTTTTGGCTTTGGAATAAAATGTCTATAAGCTTGTGCATGATTGTAAAGGATGAAGGATTGGTTTTAGATGAATTTCTTAGAGATTTAAACCATTATGTTGATGAGATTGTTGTTGTTGATACTGGTTCTAGTGATAATTCTAAAGAAATAGCTAGGAAATATACTTCAAAAGTTTATGATTTTAAATGGTGTGATGATTTTAGCAAGGCTCGTAATTTTTCTGTTTCAAAGGCAACAAAAGAGTGGATATTGTGGTTAGATCCTGATGAGATTATTAGTAAAAAGGATTTAGAGAAAATCAGAGAGTTGGTTAAAAATAGAGATTATTTAGGATATAGGTTTGTACAGGAAACTGTTGTTAATAATAAAAAATATGTTCAGGGTATATGTAAGTTATTTCAAAATAAAAATGTGAAGTTTGTTTATCCTATTCATGAGTCTGTAATGCCTTGTATTAAGTCTTTTAATGGAAAAATAGGTAAAAGCGGTATTGTTATTAGACATAAATCAGTTTATAATTTAGAAAAAGCCCAATATTATCTTAAATTAATAGAAAAAAAATCTAAAAAATATCCTGAAAGCAGTGTTTCTAAAGAGAAGGATGTTATAGTGGATATTTTCCGAAACCTTTAAAAAGCAATTAAAATCTCTAATGGACATGTTCTATAAAACAGAAGTAAAGGATCATATTGGAGTTCCTCCAACCTTGTTTCATTTATCAAGGGAGGAAGCCATTGAAACGTGCATTAAAAATAAGTACGAAGGGTATATAACTCCTGAATTGGGTGTTGTTATACATCTCTATAAGATTAATGAGATTGGTGAAGGAATCATAATTCCAGGAGATGGTGCATCTTATTATGAAACAAAGTTTGAGTTATTTACTTTTAAGCCTGAAATGCAGGAAGTTGTATTGGGTAAAATAAAAGATATTGCTGATTTTGGTGCATTTATGACAATAGGTCCTATAGAAGGTATGATTCATATATCACAAACAATGGATGATTTTGTTAGTTTTTCAAAAGATAAAGTTTTGGTTGGTAAAGAGAACAAAAGAACATTAAAAGTTGGTGATAAATGCAAAGCAAGATTAATTGCAGTTAGTTTTAAAGATATATCAAACCCAAAACTGGGTTTAACAATGAGACAGCCTGCTTTAGGGAAACTAGAGTGGATTGAAGAGGATCTTAAACCTAAAGAAGAGAAGAAAAAGGCTGTTAAAAAGGAGAAAAAGTAAATGGTAAGAAAAGTTTGTAAAAAATGTTTAGTATTTGTACAAGGATCAGAGTGTCCTTTATGTAAAGGTAATAAGTTTTCAACAAACTGGCAAGGAAGAATAGCTGTAATGGATGCTAATAAATCAAAGATAGCTAAAGAAATAGATATTGAAGTTAAGGGAGAGTATGCTCTAAAAGCAAGGTGAGATTCTTGAAATTAGATATTACAAATAAAGAAGAACAGAAATTGTTATCTAGATTAAAAGTAGAAGGTAAACTAAAGTTTGAAGGTAGTGCAACTCCTTCGGGTGATAGTGTTAAAGAAGCGATAGCTAAAAACATTGGGAAAGATGTTAAATTGGTTGTTGTAAAAAATATTTATACAAAGTATGGTTCTTCTTCTGCTGATGTGCTTGCTTATGCTTATGATGATGAGAAAAAGTTAAAAGAACTTGAAGAAGTAAATAAAAAACCAAAAGGTAAAAAGGAGGGTGCTCCAAAAGAAGGAGCAAAACCTGAAGCACCTAAAGAAGAAGCTGTTAAGCCTAAACCTGCTGAAGAAAAGAAAGAAGAACCTAAAGAAGAGGAGAAAAAATAAAAATGGCAGATAAGAAAGAAGGCAAGGAAGTAAAAAAGAAAAAGACCAGTAAAAGATATGAAAATTATGAAGTTTCTGGTAATTCTGTTAAAAGAAAAAATAAATCATGCCCAAAATGTGGTATGGGTGTGTTCTTAGCTAACCATAAAGATAGATTATATTGTGGAAAGTGTGGTTATGTTGAGATGAAAAGTTCTGAAGATAAAAAGTAAGTTGTCCCAAGTTTAGGACGACAAAACCATACAAAAGTATTTAAACTAGTTCTTGAATAAGTCTTATACTAACATTAAGGGGGATTTATAATGCAAATAGAAGAAAGACAAGAAGGTGCACAAAGAGTTCTTAAAGATTTATATCGTAAAGGGTATATTGAAACTTTGTATAATACACAAAAACCCAGACATCAACAAGGAGGGTGGTTGTTAATGAGTTGTGAATGGAGTCCTTGGTATTTTAATTTAAGACCAGTTGGAGCTTCCCCAGAGATTGTATCAGATATTTCTTTTCTTATGAATCATATGGTAAGGGATGAGGTTCCTGGTGTAACTCAAATTACAGGAATTGAAATGGCTGGTATCCCTTTAGTTTCAGCAATGGCTGTTGCACAAGGTCCTGGCTGTGAATTGATTCCTTATTCTTATACAAGATCGTTTCCTGGAAGATATGCAAAACCTACAAATCTTGAAGATGCAAAAAGTGTTCTTTCATTAATGGATGAAGAATATGGGTATGGTAGCAAAGAATTAGTTGAGGGAAGATTTCATAATGGAGATATTATATGTATAACTGATGATATGGTTACTACTTTTGCTAGTAAAGCAATTGCTAAACTTAAAGTAGAATATGAATTGAGGAGGAGGGGTGTTGAGGATGTAAGTTTAGATCATGTTGCTGTTGTTTTGGATAGGGAGGTTGGAGCTGCAGAAGAAGCTGAGAAATTGGGTATGTATTTACATGCACTAATTAAATTTAACACATATGGTCTTGGTTGGCTTAAAGATGATATGATTCCAGAAGAACATGAACTTATTTGTGATTATCAAAAAGATCCAAAAAAATATAGTTATGCTGATGGGGAAACATTACGACAAAAAGTTATAGATGAAGCCAATAGAATTATGGGGAGGAAATTCAAATGAATTATTTAGACAAATTAGTAGAATCTGCTGAAAAAAGAGGAAGTATTGTTTGTATGGGTTTAGATCCTGTTATTGAGGCAATGCCTGAAGAATTTTCAAGGTATGGTGTGAACCATGTTGATGGATATTTGGAAAATATTTTTAGAGAGATGATAGATCAAAAGGTATTTCCAGGAGCATTTAAACCAAATGAAGGTTTTTATTCAAGACATGATAAAGGTGCACAAGGGGCTTTTCCTGGAAGAATGGCTTTGTCAAGAGTTTTGAAATTTATTAGGGTGAATTTTCCTGATATTCCTGTTATTTTGGATAATAAAAGAGGAGATATTGCTAAATCATCTGCAAATTATGCTGTAGAGGGTTTTGAAGGATGGCAAGCAGATGCTGTAACAGTTTCTCCTTATATGGGGAAAGATTCTATAATGCCTTTTGGAGATTATTGTAATGATGAACAAGGAAAGGGAATTTATATATTAAATAGAACATCAAATCCAGGAGCAAGTGATTTTCAGAGTTTGGATACTAGAGCCAGTATGTCTCGTCTTTATAAAGATGTTGCTGAAAAAATTATAGAATGGGCAACAGATCACTCAGGGGTTGGAGCTGTTATTGGTGCAACTTCTCCTGAAGAGTTAGGTATTTTAGTTAATCTTTATATGAATGATGATGTTAATTATAATAAAAATCAGATTCCCTTATTGATTCCTGGTGTGGGTGGTCAGGGAGGCAAAGCAGATGAAGTTGTTGCTGTTTTGCGTGAAGCAGAATATGATTTAAGACTAGCTAGAATTAATAGTTCAAGTGGAATAACACACCCATGGGCAAAGCAAAAACAAGCAGCACCAGATGATTATGCAAAGGTTTGTGTTGCAGAATTAAATGCTCTTAATGAAGCAATAGGTCCAATTTAATTTTTTATTCCATATGATGCATAATTTATTAGGAAAAGAAGTAAGAGGGCGTTTTGGATTTCCATCAGGAGTAATTTCAACTAATTCTGATACTGCAAGATTAATGTTGCAAAATATTCCGCAGCTTGGTTTTTATGTTGGAAAAAGCACAACAATTGAATCAAGAGAAGGGAATCCAGAAGATATATTTGTTTTACCAAATCCTGATTCAGGGTGGAATGCTGTTGGGTATACAAATCCTGGTTTAGAAGAAACTATAAAAGGTTTTTGTGAACTAAAAGAATCTGTTCCTGATGATGTTTTTTTAATGCCGCAAATAGGTGAAAGTGATGAAGGAAGGTTTGCTTATTGTGCTCATAAATTTGATGAATTAGGAGATGTTGTTGATGGTATTGAAATAAATGTTTCATGCCCACATGCTGAAAGAGGAGGAATTTTGATTGGTTCTGATCCTGAAATAGTTCATTCTGTTGTTTCTGAAGTTAGAAAAGTTACGAAAAAGCCATTAGTTGTAAAATTAAATGCTGGTGTTTCTGATATTGAACAAATAGCAAGGGCTGCTGTTGATGCAGGAGCAAATGCTATATCTGGAATAAATACTTTAGGAGGTCCAAATCAGGAATTAAGTAACGGATTTGGAGGACTTTCTGGTGCTATAATTTTTCCTACAACATATAAAACTATTAGGAGAATAAGAAAAGCTGTAGATGTTCCAATGATTGTTATGGGTGGAATAAGTAGTGCTTCTGATATAAGAAAATTAGATGAAATTGATAAGAATTTCTTTTATGGGATAGGTACTTCTTTAGCTGAACTAAATTCTGAACAAATAGAAAAATATTTTCTTCAGCTTGAAGTTGATTTAAGAAATGGTAGTAATCTAGCATTAGGAATGACTAGATCTAAAGAAGCAAAACAATATCATCCTTTTACTGTTAAGAAGATTGTTGAATTAAGTGAAACATTAAGATTAATAAAATTTAATGAAAATATAGATGCTGGTCCTGGTCAATATGTTTTTCTTAAAGTTGGTGATAGAAATACAAAACCCTTTTCTGTAGCAAATGATGAAGATGGTCTTGAATTGGTAGTTAGAAAGGTTGGTGAAACTACTTCTATGATATTTGGTTTAAAAGAAAATAGTGTTGTTAGAGTTAGAGGTCCTTATGGTAATGATTTTAGACTTCCTGATGATAAAACTGTTATTTATGTTGGGGCTGGGTGTGGTATTGCACCTATACATCATGCTGCAACACATCATAAAGGAAGAAAAATATTTGTAATTGGTGCTAAAACTAAGGAAGAACTTGTTTATTTAGATAATCTTTCTGATATGGGAGAAGTTTATACTGCAACAGATGATGGTTCGTATGGATATCAAGGTTTTGTTTCAGATTTATTAAACATACAATTAAGTAAAGGAGATTTTGAAAAACCTTATTTTTTTAATTGTGGTCCTGAAATTGTAATGAAGCTTGTTGATGAAATAGAGAGAAGAAATACTCCTTCTGATTATATAAATCATCTAGTAGAAAGGATGGTAAGCTGTGGTGTTGGAATTTGTGGTAAATGCTCAACACCAAATGGAGAAAGATCTTGTGTTGATGGTCCTGTTTTTAGTGCTGCTGAATTTAGACCAGGAAAATATACAAGAGGTAAAACTGGAGAAAAGATTGCTATTTAATTTATTTTTTCTTTTTTAACATCCATGTTTTTTATTTTAGTTAATGCTTCTTTGTATTTCATTAACTTGTTTTTTGCACCATAATGAGTTATTACTGATTGTGAATTTACTAAGCTAAGTTTTAGAGCAAATTCAATATCTTGTTTTTTTATTATGCCTGCTAAAAAGCTTGAGGCAAAGGCATCTCCTGCACCTGTTGATTCTAAAACAGGAATACTAGACGGCTTTAATGAATATATCTCTTTTCCTTCTGTTGCATAGATTGGATTTTTCCCATCTGTAACAACAACTAATTTTGGTCCTAGTTTAAGAAGTTTATTTAGAGTTATTTTTGGTTTTCTTTTTCCAACTAAATAAGCTGCTTCTTCTTTATTTAGAATTAATATATCTGTTCTTTTAAGGATATATTGAATATATTTTGCTCCTTTTTTAGCAAGATATGAGCTAGGATTATAAACAATCTTTATTTTGTTTTTAACAGCAAAATCTGCTAATTTTTTTTGTGTTTCAAAACTCTTTTCAAGCATTGAAGAAAAGTAAAACCATTTTGTTTTTAATTTAGATTTGTTAATTTTATTAAAATTTAAGTCATCATTATTTCCCTTAAATGTTAAGATTGTTCTGTCATGGCCAACTGCATCTAGAATAACACTAAATCCTGTTCTTCCAAAATCATTTTGAATAAAAGAAGTATCAATATTTTCTTTTTGTAGCAGATTTATAACTCTTTTACTATTTGTTCCACGACCAATTGCGCCTATATAAGAGACTTTTAATCCTAGTCTTGATAGAGCGACTGCTGTATTTGTTCCACCGCCACCTATATCAAATTTTAGATCATCAATAACTATTTTTGTTCCAAAGGGTACAGCTACATATTTTCTAAATCTAGATCCTTGGAATAGTTTAGAACCTGTATTAGTAAAAGCATCAACTGTTGCAGAGCCCACTGTTATTACATCATACAATTATTTCACCTCTTTGATTTATTTTATTTTTTAAGATATATAAAGTTAGTGTTTTGTGCAATAACAACATTTAAATATAAGTATATTTCTAAGAAGTTATTAAAGTAAATAAATAAGTATAGAATGACTACAGAGATCAAGAGAAAACTATACAAAAGAGGGTCTAGTTTTGAAACTACTATTCCTATGCCTCTACTTTTTGCTATTGATAAATCCAAAAAACATGATGTTTTGTTTAGGTATGACGCTAAAAAAAATAAATGGTATATTGAGATTAAACAGAGTAAATCATAAATCACGCTTGGCGAAAGACTCATCCAGTTGAGGACCTAGCATCCAGCTAGGTTCACACTGGATTTGCCATTACTTTTATAAACATTCTATAATATCTTTTTAACATGAATAAAGAGTATATCAAAGAGATAGTGGATTTTATTAGAAAGGAAAAGCCAGATAAACATAAAATAACTGGGTTTAAGACTCATTTAAGTAGCAAATATAAGTTAAGAAAAATTCCTAATGATATTGAAGTTTTATTGAATGTTGGGGGGAAAGATTTGGCAATAGTAAAAAAATATCTATTGAGTAAAGAGACAAGAACTATTTCTGGTGTTGCTGTCTGTGCAATAATGACTAAGCCTTTGAAATGTCCTCATGGGAAATGTCTTATGTGTCCTGGTGGACCTAAGAGTGTTTTTGGTTCTGTTCCTCAGAGTTATACTGGAAAAGAGCCAGCTACTAGAAGAGCTATAAGAAATTTGTATGATCCTTATTTGCAGGTTATGAACAGATTAGAGCAATATATTGTTCAAGGGCATACAGCTGATAAGGTTGAGTTAATAGTAATGGGTGGAACTTTTCCGAGTTTTAATAAAAAATACAGAGAAGATTTTGTTATGTACGCTTTCAAAGCAATGAATGATTTTTCAAGGTTGTTCTTTAAAAAGAATGAGTTGGATTTTGTTAAATTCAAAAGATTTTTTGAGTTGCCAGGGGATATAGAAGATGAAAAAAGAAGAAAAAGAATCTTTTCTAAGTTATTAAAATCAAAAAATCAAAAAACAAGTTTAGAAAAAGAACAAAAACTAAATGAAAGTTCAAATATACGGTGTGTTGGTCTAACAATTGAAACAAGACCTGATTATGGTGGCCTAAAACACGGAAAAGATATGTTAAGATTAGGATGCACAAGAGTTGAATTAGGAGTACAAAGTGTTTTTAATCCTGTTTTGGAGAAAATAAAAAGAGGGCATAGTGTTGAGGATTCAATTGAATCAACTAGAATACTAAAAGATTTAGGATTTAAGATAAATTATCATATGATGTTAGGATTGCCTGGTGTAAATAAGAAAAAGGATTTAGAAAATCTGAAAATCTTATTTGAAGATGGAAATTTTCAACCAGATATGTTAAAATTATATCCTTGTATGGTTTTAAGAGGAACCAAACTCTATAATTTATGGAAAAAAGGCAAGTATAAACCAATAACAACGAAACAGGCTATTGATTTAATTGTAGAATTTAAGAAAAAGATTCCGGAATATGTCAGAGTGATGCGTGTTCAGAGAGATATTCCAACTTTTATGACAAAAGCTGGTGTTGATAGGACTAATTTAAGACAGTATGTTGATGAAGTTTTGAAAAAGAAGAAAATAAAATGCAGATGTATAAGGTGTAGAGAGATTGGAAGGTTTAAAGGAAAGATGGATGATAAGAAAATTAAAATAAAGACAGAACATTATAAAGCTTCTAAAGGTAATGAATTTTTTATTTCTGCTGAATATAAAGATTATATTGTTGGTTTTTGCAGATTGAGATTCCCTTCACAAAGTTTAGTAAAAGAGATTACAAAAGATTCTGCTTTAATAAGGGAGTTGCATGTGTATGGTTCAATGGTTGGTGTTGGTAAAAAGGGAGAGGTTCAACATAAAGGTGTTGGAAGATTATTGGTTAAGAAAGCTGAAAATATTGCTAAAACATATTATAAAAATAAAGTTGTTGTTATTTCTGGAGTAGGTGTTAGAAACTATTATAGAAAATTAGGTTATAAAAAAGAAGGGCCTTATATGGTTAAGAGTTTATAATTTATTTTTTCATAGCCAAAAGCAAGTAGGCCACCAATTAATGCTGTTATTACTTGTAGAATTCCCATTGCTGTTAAGAATATAACAGGTAATACGCTTAATTTGAATAATAAATAAGTTATTGTAAATAAAAATCCTGCTTTTAGGATAATTCCAATTGCTAGTGTTAACCAATAATTCATTTTCTTATGTGTTTTAAAATATTTAAAAGTAATAACTAGTAATGAGTTTCCTATCCAGATAAATGGAATTAGATAAAGAAGATAAGGTGTAAATGGCCCGAATATTATTCCTCTTGATAAAACACCTAGAGAAGGCATTAGTATTATTGGCCAAATTCTATAACCTTTAAGATGAATTCCTGCTGAGATTAAGAAGGCGTTTACTAGAGCTCCAACCAAAAGTTGTGGATGTCCTATAAAGAATGGGATGAAAAATCCTGCTATAGAAAAAATAACCATTTCTATGTTTTGGTATTTGTTACTATAATCATATCTTTTAATGTTAATAAATTCGTACATATTTTAGTTGTAATGTTTTATATTTAAATAATTATCGGAGAAAACATAAATTATAAATAGAGTAAATTACAATAAAATACTAAAGAGGTGAATAATGAATTACTTGTTGCTTCCATTACTTAAGGATATACAGAAAAAAAAGAGATATATTTCTGAAAAGGATATGAAGAAGTTGAGTAAAAAAACAAGTATTCCTATTGCTAAGATATATGCTACTGCTACATTCTATTCAATGTTGCATACAAAAAAACAAGGGAAATACATTATTGAAATTTGTGATTCTCCTTCTTGTTATGTTAATGGTTCTATTGATTTGATTAAATTTCTTGAGAAAAAATTGAAGATAAAGTCTGGTGAAACAACAAAGAATGGAAAATTTAGTCTGCATATTTGTTCTTGTATTGGTTGTTGTGATCAGGCGCCTGCTATGAAGATAAATGAAAGAGTTTATGGTAATTTAACAAAGAAAAAGATAGAGGAAATACTAGATAAATGCAAATTTTAAGAAAGACTGATCAAAAAGCTTATGCAAAATCTGTTATGTTAGGACAGAAAAAGGTTATTAAGTTAATAAAAGAAAAAGGTTTGACTGGTAGGGGTGGAGCTAGTTTTTTAACAGGATTAAAATGGGAGATGGCTTTAAAGTCTCCTGGTAAAGAAAAATATATTATCTGTAATGCTGATGAAGGAGAGCCTGGAACATTTAAGGATAAATTTATTTTAAATTATAATCCAGAGTTGGTTATTGAAGGGATTCTTATTGCTGCTTTTGCTGTTGGAGCAGAGAAGGCTTTTATTTATTTGAGAGGGGAATATGATTATTTAGAAAAAGGATTAAATAAAGTAATTAAAAATGTTGTTAGAAAAACAAAATCAAAAGTTAAGATTGAAATTATTTTAGGTGCTGGTTCTTATGTTTGTGGTGATGAAACAGCAATAATAGAATCAATTGAAGGGAAGAGGGGCCAACCAAGAGATAAACCTCCTTTTCCAACAACAGATGGTTTGTTTGGAAAGCCGACTGTGATTAATAATGTTGAGACATTAGCAAATGTTCCTTTAGCTGTAATGTTTGAGGATTGGGACAGTATGTTGAGGTTGTTTTGTTTATCAGGAAATGTTACTAATCCTGGTGTTTATGAACTTCCTCTAGGAACAAATTTATGTGAGCTTATTAAGATGGGCAGGCCTAAAAACAAAGTAAAAGCTGTTTACTTTGGTTGTTTTGGTGGGTGTCTTCCTTATTGTGATATTAAGTTAACTCCTGAAAATATATGTGGAAAAGAGTGTGTTTTAGGAGCTTGTAGTGTAATTGTTGTTGATGAAAAACAATCTATTGTTGATGTAGCAACAAACATTGCAAAATTCTATGAGTTTGAATCCTGTGGAAAATGCACCCCATGTAGAGAGGGAACAATGAGGATATTAGCTTTATTAGAGAACATTTCAATGGGAGAAGCAACTAAAAAAGATTTAGATACTTTAGAAGAACTTGCTGAAGTGATAAAAGAAACTTCTTTTTGTGGACTGGGTCAAACGTCTACTCAACATTTAATTACTGCTTTAAAATATTTTAGAAAAGAGTTTGAGGCAAAAGTCAAATGAAGATAAAGATTGATGGTAAGGTTGTTGAATGTGATCAAAATAAAACATTACTTCATATTTTAAGAGATAGAGGAATAGAAATTCCTACTCTATGCTATCAGGAAAATCTTAAACCAGAAGCTAGGTGCAGGCTTTGTTTGGTTGAGATTAATGGCAAATTATCAACATCTTGTTCAAAATATCCTGAAAAAGATATGGAGATTGTAACAAATTCTAAAAAGGTTAAAAGAGCTAGAATGATTAATGCTGAATTGCTTATATCAGAGCATGCAAAAGAGTGTTTTATAGAAAATAAAGAGCATGACTTGTGTAAAATAGTGCAGGATGTTGGATTAAAAGATATAAGATTTGACCCTACGAGGAAATATAAGGTTGAGTTAGGAACATCTGTAATAAGAGATAATAATTTATGTGTTAATTGTGGTAGGTGTGTGCAGGTTTGTGCTGATGTCCAAGCAACATGGGCTATTGATTTTGCTGGAAGAGGCCATAATGAACATGTTACTCCTTATTTTGAGCACGGCCTTCATGATGTGGCTTGTATAAAATGCGGGCAGTGCATTGCAGCATGTCCTGTTGGGGCTATTAGTGAAAGAGAACATCTTCAAGATGTTTTAAAGGTTCTTAAAGATAAGAAAAAGCATGTTGTAGTTCAGACAGCACCTTCTATAAGGGCGTCTTTAGGAGAAGAGTTTGGTATGAAACCCGGAACTTTGGTTAAGGGTAAAATGGTAAGTGCATTAAGAAGATGTGGCTTTGATAAAGTGTTTGATACAAATTTAGGAGCTGATATGACTATTATGGAAGAAGCTTCAGAATTTATTAGAAGATTAAGCAAAGGGGGTCCTTTTCCTATGATAACAACATGTTGCCCTGCGTGGATAAAGTTTATGGAACATTTTTATCATGATTTACTGAAAAACATGTCTTCGTGTAAAAGCCCTCATGAAATGTTAGGAGTATTAACTAAGACTTATTATGCTAAAAAATCAAATATAGCTCCAAAAGATATTGTGGTTGTGTCTGTTATGCCTTGTACTGCAAAAAAATTTGAATCAACAAGACCTGAATTAAAGAGCGGTGTTGATTATGTTTTAACAACAAGAGAATTTTCAAAACTTATAAAGCATTTTAATATTGATTTTAAATCATTGCCTAATGAAAAGTTTGATCCTGCTTTAGGAATTTCAACAGGAGCAGGAGTTATGTTTGGAGCAACAGGAGGGGTAATGGAAGCTGCATTAAGAACAGTTTATGAATTAGCTACTGGAAAAACTCTGAAAAAGGTTGAGTTTAATCAATTAAGAGGTATGTGTGGTATTAAAGAAGGTGTTATTAGTTTAAATGGAGGGAAAATTAAATATGCAGCTGCAAATGGCCTGGCTAATGCAAGAAAATTATTAGAAAGAAAAAATGATTATCATTTTATTGAAATAATGGCTTGCCCTGGCGGTTGTATAGGTGGTGGAGGACAGCCATTGCCTTATTCAGAAGAAAAAATACAAAAAAGAATGAAGGCAATTTACAAAGAAGATAGAAAATTACCTTTTAGAAAATCTCATGAAAATCCAATAGTGAAAGATATATATAATGAATTTTTAGGAGCTCCTTTAAGTAGAAAATCTGAAAAATTATTACATACTCATTATATAAAAAGGAGTATGTTCTAAAATTTCTTAAATCTAGATACTGTGTCTATTAAATCAACATGGCCTAGGAAGACTGCTCTGCAGCAATATCTTTCTAATCCTAAATCATCTAGGATTTTTTTTCTGTTTTCTTCGCCTTCTTTTTCTAATCTTTGTTGATATTCTTCCCATAAATGGGCAACTGGTTTTCCGCAACTCCAACATCTTATTGGTATTATCATTTTATCACCTTATCTGTAAGATTTTTGCCGTTTAGCTCTTGCTTTACCATGGCTATTAGGCTTGTGTGTTTCTTTTCTTCTGACATCTGCAACAAGAAGCTGCCTGTCATAATCTAAAAATGTTTTTTCTAATTTTTTATTATACTGAACTAAGGATTTTGCTATTGCTAATCTTGCAGCGTCTGCTTGGGACATTATTCCCCCGCCAAAAACATTAACGCTTATGTTTACTTTATTGATTGTGTCCCCTGCTAAGATTACAGGTTCTCTTATTTTCATTCTAACTAGTTTTGGTTCCATAACATTCAGGAGTTTGCTGTTTATCTTTATTATCCCTCTGCCTTCTTTAAGGGTAGCTCTTGCTACTGCTCTTTTTCTCTTTCCTTTTGTATGAATTATTTTTGCCATCCTAACTCCTTACAAACAGTTTCTACTTTAATATATTTTAGATTTGGAACTTTATTAATTGATGCGTTTTTTATTGTTTGAGCTTCGCCTTTTAGGGTTTCTGGAAAACCAATATGACATCTTACTCTTTTAAATGCTTCTCTCCCTTTGAATTGTTTATAGGGAAGCATGCCTCTTATTACTTTTCTGACAAACATATCTGGTTTCTTTGGTTGAAAAGGTCCTTTTGACGGAACCCCCATTGATTTTTTTCTTTTATATTTTGCAATAATTTCTCTTTTATTTCCTGTAATCAACATTTCATTACAATTAACTACATCTACTTTTTCTCCCATTAAGGATTGTTTAGCTATAAATGCTGCTGCTCTTCCCATTATTAGATTTTTTCCATCTATTATCATTTTAACCTATTATTCTGATTTTTTTACCTTTTACTTCGTCCTTAATTAAATCTTTTAGGGTTATTGCTTTTGATTTTGATATATTAATTTTATCTAAAGCGCTTGAAGAGAATTTATATGCTGCTATTGTTAATGGATGATCTAATTCCCCTGTTCCTAGAACTTTTCCAGGAACAACAATTATTTCATTTTCTGATGTAAATCTATTGATTCTGCTTAGATTCACTGCTCTTTTTGACCTTGTAGGCTTTTCAAGATCAATAGCTATTCTTTTGAAGAGTTTTACATCTGTTTCAATTGCCTTTTTTTTCAGTTCACTTATTAGGCTTACCAAATGTTCATTTGTTGCTTTTGTTTTTTTCATTTTTCGAGTATGATTATGCGGGAGACGAGGTTTGAACTCGCGCACCCACTAAGGGACAAGGCCCTCAACCTTGCGCATTTGACCGCTCTGCCACTCCCGCAAAAAATTATGGATTAAGATTTTTTGAGGAGTTTTTCAAATTCGTCCAGGTCTTTGTTGTATTCATCTATTGCTGTCAGAATAGTTTCTTTACAACTTAATTGGCCCCAGCTTTCAACATTAAATATTATATCTGAACTTTTTTCAATGCCTATTGTGTTATTAGGATCTGCTACCTCAACACATTGATTACAAAAGTGACATTTCATTACATTGTCTTTGTTTATTGTCAGATTGTTGTTTTTAGCATCAAAAACATCTACTGGACAGTTTTGAGCTACTTCTTCGGCATTTTTAGGGTTTTTGTTTATTTTAACTTCTGGTCTAAATTTATAGTATGCAAAACCAGGAGAAAATTTAACATGATCTTGGCCTTGGCCTAAAATAGCTGTTGCGAGTAATTCAATTTTTTGATCTTTTAGTAATTTTACAATTGGTGTTTTTGGATATACTGGTTTTACTTTTGGATCTTTGCTTTTGATATCAGAAGCATATACAATTCCTGGACCTTCTGCTTTTAGTGTAAGTTTCAGAGTACATCTGTTGCATCCTTTTCCCTTACATTTGCATTTTTTATTTATATAATAACTTTTTATATCTGTTGTTAGTGGAATAAGTCCAAGACGGTGTGCGATTACTTCGTCGTATAAAACAGAGCTGTTGTCTTTTATTTCAACATCTTCTATTGCCATTGTTGGAACTTTTTCAACAGCATATCTTCTTAATAGGTTAGCAAAGGTTACATTAGTCTTTTTTAAAATAAAAGAATTTTTTTTTGCTTCTTGATTTTTTTCTAATAATTTTATTTCCATTTTAAACTCTTCTTCCTCTTTTACCTCCTTTTTTTCTGCATCCATCATGAGGTACAGGAGTAACATCTTCTATTATACCTATCTTAAGACCCATTCTTGATAAGGCCCTTATAGCTGCCTGAGCGCCAGGTCCTGGGTTGGAAGGTCCATTATGGCCTCCGGGTGCTCTTATTTTAACATGAATTCCTGAAATTCCTTTATCCATTGCTATTTCAGCTGCTCTTTTTGCAGCCATCATAGCGGCAGTAGGTGAACTTTCCATTCTGTCTGCTTTAACAACTTGACCACCTGATGTTCTGGCTATTGTTTCTGTTCCTGTTATATCTGTAATATGAATAATAGTATTATTATAACTAGAATAAATATGTACAATTCCCCATCTTATATTATTTGATCTCATTTTTTATCTTTTGGTTCGTCTTTTTTTGATTTTTTTTCTTTAATATGTTTTTCTTCTTTTTTGACTCTTTCTTTTCTTCTTTTACTTCTGTTTTCTCTTTTTTTGGTTTTGTTTCTTTCTTTATTTCTTTTTTCTCAGCTTTTGGTTTTTTTTCTTCCTTTTCTTCTGTTTTCTTTTTTGCTTTAAGTTCTTTAATAACCCTTTCAGGATGATCTGGACTTGAGAAAGCGCTTTTTGAAGCAAAGCTTATCTTTTTTTCTTCATCGATATTTATTAGATAAGAAGGGGATGTTATTCTCTGATCTCCTATGTTTATATGAGAGTGAATGATTAATTGTCTTGCTTGCTTCATTGTTTTTGCTAATCCTTTTCTATGAACAAGGGTTTGTAATCTTCTTTCCATAACATCTCTTATAGTTAGATTAAGTATATTTTCAAAACCTTGGTTTTGTTTTAATAAGCCTAATGTTTTTAGTTTTTTGATTAAATTTAATTTTTCTTTTTCAGCTTGTTTTGATACAAGTGTGACTAATTTTTTACTTTGGTTTGTAAAGTTTTTTATAAAAGAATCCATCTTCCATATTTCTTCTTTATTTTTCAATCCATATTCTTCTGCTAACTTTGTTTCCTCTTCTAATCTGGCCTTTTGCCATGGATGGCTAGGTGTTTTATACTTTTTCCTTGCTTTTCTTGGATCTCCCATTTTTTATTTATACTTTTCCGGACTTTCCTTTTTTCTTTTTTACACCAAGGCTGCCTTTTCCTTTATTTTTTCTAAAGTTTGATTTTGTTCTTTGGCCTCTGACAGGTAATCCTCTCATGTGCCTTACCCCCCTATAACATTTAATTTTTTTCATACGTTTTAGATCATTATCTTGAATAAAATCAACATCAGAAGTTAATATATGCTTGTCTTCTCCTGTCTCATAATCTTTTCTTCTGTTAAAAAGCCACTGAGGAATATTGAATTTTAGAGGATCTTTTAATAGTTCTTGTATTCTTTTAATAGTTTCATCATTTAGATATCCTGTTTGTTGGTTTGGATCTATTTTTAATGTTGAACAGACTGCATTAGCAAATTGAAAACCTACTCCTTTTATTTTTGTTAGAGCTCTTTCTATTTTGTGGTTTCCATTTAGATCTGTATTTGCAATTCTAACAAAATGTCGAAAATCATCTTGCGATTTTTGAGCATTCTCAGAAACTTTGTTTCCGACATGTTTGAAGTCTTTTTTATTTTCGTTTTTTTGTTCTACCATTTTAATATTGCCGAGAAATCACACTACCACCCTAAATGCGCGTGAACTCGGGCTTGTAAACAGAGGAAAAGGATTTGGTTTAAAAAGGTTGTGGTTTTATTTAAACACCAACCTGGGCGTCTGTTAATCCTTTTCTGTTTTTTATATTATTTATTATCTTTTCCTGAAGTTCTTCTGGAAGTTTTTCAAATGATTGATCAATTAATGAAGATGTTCCACGTCCGGATGTTGCTGATCTTAATTCAGAACTCCATCCGAACATCTCTCCAACAGGGAGTTTTGCTTTAGCTACTACTAAATCTCCTTCTTGGTCCATTTCTAATAACTGACCACGTTTATTTGCTATTAATTTTGATATATCTCCCATATTATCTGCTGGTCCTTCTATATGAAGAGTTTGTAAAGGTTCATATACGATTGGTCTTGCCTGCATCATAGCTCCTCTTATGCTTTCTCTAACAGCAGGATAGACTTGAGCAGGTCCTCTATGAATTGCGTCTTCGTGTAATTTCATATCCATAAGGCTTACTTTTACTTTTATACAAGGTTCACGAGCCAAAGGTCCTTTTTTCATAACATCTTCAAACATATCAAGAATCATTTCAATTACTTCTCCAATATGGACTTGACCGCGTGTTTGATCTAAGAATATATTACCATTAAAAAATCCTTTTACTTTAACTGCTATTTTTGAATCCATTCCACAGTTTACTAATACTTCTCTTATTGTATTATCTTTTTTCTTGAGTCTTTTATTATTAGGTAAGTCTCCTTTTTTCATTGCTTCATATATTGAATCATCTAGGGGTTCAACTTTAATATAGAATCTGTTGTGTTTATTTGGGCTTTTTCCTTCTGCTTCTGGACTTTCTTTTGTTATTGCTTCCCTATATACAACAATTGGAGGAGATGTTTTAACTTCTACTCCTTTTTCTGTTTTTATTCTATTTTCTATGATCTCTAGATGAAGTTCACCCATTCCATGTAAAAGGTTTTCCCCTGTTTCTTCGTTTATTTCAATTTGTATTGTAGGGTCTTCTTTTGCAACTGTTTTTAAGACTTCAACAAGCTTAGGTAAATCTGCAGGATTTTTTGCTTCTATAGATTTACTTATAACAGGATCAAATATATGAGTAATTTGTTCGAATGGGGTGGATTCCCCTATTGTTACTGTTTCTCCAACAGATGATTTTATTCCACTAATACCTATAATATTACCACACGGTATTTTTTCTACAATTTCACGTTTAGCACCATTCATAATAAATATTTGTTGAATTCTTCCTTCTTGTTTTAGTTTATTAAGATAAACTTCTGTACCTTTTGTTATAGTTCCAGCATACAATCTTCCTGTAGAAATTTCTCCTGCTTGAGGATCAACAACAATCTTTACAGTAGTGAAAAATAGGTTTCCGTTTGGATCACATTTTTTTAAAGCTTGTCCATCTTCGCTTTCGATGTCTCCATGCCATATTTTTTCTATCCTGTAGTTCTGAGCAGTAACAGGATCTGGTAAATGATTTATAACCATGTTAAGAATAACTTCATGTAGTGGTGCTTTTTTAGCCAATTCTTTGTATTTGTCTTCGCCTGCTTTATATGCATCTATAATATCTTTAAATGTGATATTTTTTTCCTTCATATAAGGTATGCTTAGAGCCCAATTATGGTAGGCAGAACCAAAAGCAACACTTCCGTTTTGGACTTCTGTTTGCCATTTTTTGCCATATCCTTCTTCTGCAATCTTATTTATTAATCTGTTAACATTATTGATTATGCCAATAAATCTTTCCTGCATTTGTTCAGGAGTTAGTTGCAGCTCTTTAATCAGTCTATCAACTTTATTTATGAATAAAACCGGTTTAACTCTTTCTTTTAGGGCTTGTCTTAGAACTGTTTCTGTTTGAGGCATGATTCCTTCTGATGCACAGCATAAAACAACAGCTCCATCAACTGCTCTCATGGCCCTTGTAACGTCTCCTCCAAAATCAACGTGACCAGGAGTATCCATTAGGTTTATTAGATAATCTTCTCCTTTAAATGTGTGAACCATAGAAACAGATGCTGTGTCAATTGTTATTCCTCTTTCCTGTTCATCGTCATGGAAATCCATTAGACATGCTTTTCCAGCTAATTCTTCTGACATCATACCAGCTCCTGCTAATAGATTATCAGAAAAGGTTGTTTTTCCATGATCAATATGAGCGCAAATAGCGATATTTCTAATATTTTTATAATTATTAGCAATCTTTACTACCCTGTCAACCATCTTTTCTGTCATTTTATTTTCCCCTATAGAACATGTACATCATGAACTGTTTTATAAGTGTGAAGTTCTTGTTTTTTGAACCATAAATTAATTTCATATTTAGCTTCTTTAGGATTTGCAGAAGCATGAATTAAATTTCCAACTTTCTTTTTGTGTTTGTTTGCATAATCTTTAGATATATGTGCAAAATCTCCTCTTATTGTTCCTGGTTGGGCTTCATTAGGATATGTGCTTCCTGTAATCTTTCTAACAGTAGAAACTGCATTTACTCCTTCGAGAACCATTGCAATAACCGGCCCTTCTCTTAAGTATTGTGACAGATTGTCAAATATCCTTTTATCGTATCTTTTTTTTATATCAAAATAATGTTTCTCAGCAAATTTTTCATCAACCCATTCCATTTTCATGCCGATTATTTTTAGTCCAGCATCTTCAAACCTTGTTATAATTTTACCAGCTAATGATCTTTGTATGCCATCTGGTTTGATTAATACTAATGTTTTTTCTATCATTTTTAAGCACCTTTTTCATAATGTTTTGTCCATTTAAAATTTCTGGCTGTTCTTTTTAATTTTAATTGGTTTTTTTCACATTTTCTAGAACAAAAATTAATTGTTTTACCAGTTTTAAAAACAAATAGTTTATTTGTTCCTGGTTTGATTTCCTTGCCGCAATAACCGCATGTTACCATTTTATTGACCTCTGTTTTGATTTAATCTTTGAGCTTCTATTTCGGTTTCTCTAAGCATTAATGTATCTCCTATTTTTACAGGTCCTTTTACGTTTCTTCTTAAAACTTTATTTTGGTCACGGCCTTCTAAGACTTTACACCTTACTTGGATGGCTTCTCCTCTTGTACCTGTTCTTCCTACAATCTCTTCAACGCTTGCAGGAACTGCTCTAGTAAAATGAACTGCAGAACTTTTCTTTGCGTCTACTGGTTTACCTTTTCTAGGTTTTTTGTCTTCTGTTTTGTTTTCCATTTTACTTCTTTAGCTTTTCATTAATTTCTTTGACTAATTTTGTAGCTTCTCCTTCTTCAGTTATAGCAACACTTACTGTTGAAACTCCGATTCCAGCAGCAGCTCCTAATTCTTCTTTGCTTGGAACAGGTGCACAACTAATTCCTTTTTCTTCACATAATAAAGGTATGTGCATTGTTATTTCAGGAGGATTAACATCTTTTGCATATGTAACAATTTTTGCTGTTCCTTTTTCTATTGCCTTTGTAACTTCGTTTGTTCCTTTTTTGATTTTTCCTGTAGATTTAGCTACTTCAATTGCCTCATAAATTTTATCTACTATTTCTTTTGAAATTTCATCTGCCATTTTTATTTGTCCCCCGAGGAATATACATAGAATATACCCTCATTCAGGCTTTGCCTTCATAAATCATAAGGTAACTGAAGGAATTATAAGTGGTTTAAAAAGCTTTCGATATAGGGTTTAGAAGTTTATTATGAAATTCGTTCATGAAGTCTTTCAACATCTCTTGGATGGTTTTCGATAAAAATATCACTTGCTCTTCCTTCTTTGACTGCGTTTTTTCTATTCCAAATTTCAAAATGATCGAGATTACCTATAAAATATACTCCTTTGTATAATTCAGCAAATTTTCTTAATTCTTTTGGAATTACTAATCTTTTGTATCCTCTAACTTCAATTCTATAGATTGTATCTGAAATATCTTTACCTCTTAATGTGACAATTTCTCCATTTTTTTCTTTTAAATCATCAGGATGTAATAGATATATATAAGGGAAAGCTCCTTCTTTTATAGGAAAGCCTAAAAAATGATCAGGTATTGTGCCTTCTCTTGATAGAATTTGATTTAATGTTTTAGAAGGGATGTGTACATGGCCATATACCATTGTAGAATTATGTGTTCCTGAATAAGTTGCTCTTTTCATTTTAAAGGGAATATTGTGTGGTTTTATAAAGGTTTATTTTTTATTATTGGATATTATTGTCTTCTAAATTCCATTTTTGCTTGAAGAAGTTCATCCACACTTAAATCCACTATTTGGATTATAGCATTAACTCTATCTTGATAGGAAGGATTCATTTTTTGGTCAGGAGAAATTTCAGGAGCTCCATCAAAGATGAAATTTGCTGCAAATAGATCTAAGTAAGCGCACTTGATTGTTGATTCAACATCTTGTGTTCCATTAAAGAATTCTTTTAATCTATTCCTTACTACAGAATATAAACGGTTTGTTGCATTGTTTCTCATATTATAGAAGGTTTTTTTCCTTGGCAAATCTAAATGAGAAAGAAAATAAAGAACGTTATGAATTGGATGTGCGACCCACGGAATTGAATAATCAACAGGTCTTATTTCTCCATCTTCACAGGATAAGAAGTTACTCATTTCAGGATCAAATCTTAAAAGAACTGGATCTACTTCTGCTTTAGTTAACATAGTTTCAATTTGTTCCTTTCTTTGAGGGCTAACTAATCTATCAGATGTTGTGAGAAGCCCTCTTACTGAAGCGAAGTAATCTCTATTGATTAAAGAACCATTATACTTTCTTGTTAAATTGGATGTCACTTGAGAAGAGATTTCTCTCAAATGTGATATTTCTTCAGGCGTTGCTTTTCTTAAATAAAAAGTTTCTTCGAGCATTAAAGAAATAAGTTTATCAAAATTTATTGTTTTGCTTTGTGTAAGAGCCACCTCTAAATTTATGCCTGAAAAATATTCCATAGATATTTCTCTTTCTTCTTCATTTACTGCTATTATTTTTGGTTTTTTAGAGAATCCTGTTGCTTCTACAGTTCTATTAAAATCAAATTCTGCTCCAAAAAATCTTTCTTTTCCAGGAAGATATCTTTTACGCAATATATTTCCTTCTGGAGTTTGAACTACTTCAATATCTGTTTTTAAGAGATGGTCAGCAATATCTGAATGATGGTCTGTTATTGTAGTTAGTGTATCCATTTTTTTCATTTAACAATGTTGAACAATTTCAGCCCACGCACCTTTAGCTATTTTAAGATCCTGAATATCTTGTCTTGATCTTGAGTCATATGCTAAAAGTATTGGTGCCATCTGGTCGAATTCTTTCCAGTTAAGTTGTCTATTTATTTCTGAACCAATTTCTTTTAATGGTTGTTCCATTGCTGCAATACGTTCTCTGTACTCCTGTTCATCTTGTGATGTTAATTGAATCAAAAAAGGAGCATATTTAATCCAGCCAATACATGCTTTACAGAACCGATCAATTGTTCCAGGAATTACTTCAATGGGTTCAATTTCTTCAGGATACTGTCTTTGAGTTATTTGCCAATATTTTTGAAAAGGATCATGAAATGTATACACAGGTATTTTCAAAATAGATAGATCTGGTATTTGCATCCCAAGGATTGCATCTTCTCCTCTTGCGCCATAAGGATTATAATATGGTGGAATTTTTCCACTACGAATTGATGAAGCATTGAGAGTTATATTTCCTCCACTTAAAGTACGAACTCCTTTTTTTTCTGGTATTTCATGATGACCATTTCTAAGAAAAACATCGTCACCATATATTATACTTTTCCTAATGTTGATAAATGTTTCTCTGTCTATAACTTCATTTCCAATTGAGAAGATTTCGCCAAGTGTTCTTCTTACTTCTTCCTCAAGACTATACTCAATATCTGATGGTATTGGTGAAAAGTATCCTGTATGTGCACCATTAGTAATATCTGCATCAGAGTTATGTTGAAGATGAGCACCAAAAACATCCTGTTCAACCCAGTCTAGCATGCCTCCATTTTGAAATGGAGCAACAAAATACTCATCATCATCAAGAAATAAAATATGTTCAACGCCTTTTAATAAAGCATCTAATATTGCTCTATTTTTTTGTGAACAATATCCTCTTGGTTCAAATAAAATACTAAATGCTTCATCTGTAACATCTGGAAGTGTTTTAACCCAGGAAAAATCAAGATAGCTTTCTGGACCTAGATATGTAACTGAGTCAAATTTTGAACTTGTTTCCTGCTCAATCCTAAAATCAGTAGGTTTAAGGTTGTAGAATGTAGGATCATATGAAATAATAAGATGAATTTCATAATTATCAAAATGATCAAACCTTTCTAAGTCTTCTGTTAGCATTGAAACTAGATCGTTAACAAATTTTCTTCCTGAATTAACTACTATTGCGATATTTTTTTCTGACATTTTTAAAATTCATTATAGAAAATAAAAATATTTTGTGAATTTTTAGTATCTATACTACTTAATTCTATAGTAGTAGTAAATATATAACCTTATCTGGTTATTTTTTTGTTAAAACGTAAATTTTATATAAGATGTATACAATATAACAAAATAATGGCCAATAGAAGTATAATAAAGAATGTTGAAAGGCTTATTTTAAGCAGATTAGAGTTAAACTCTAGAATGCCTTTTTCAAGGTTTGGAAAAAACATTAAAAAAAGCCAGCAACAGATAAGCTACACGGTAAATTCATTAAAAGAAAGGGGAATTATACAAAATTTCTACACTCTAATAGACTATTCAAAGCTGGATATTTTACACTTTAGAGTTTATTTTAAGGTAAGTTATTTAAACGAAAAAAAACTAGAAGAATTGATTGATTACTTAGTAAAAGAACCACATACTTCTTGGATAAATTCATGTGGTGGAAAGTATGATCTGATATGCACTTTTTTGGCTCAAAATCCATCTCAATTCAATAAAACTTTAAGAATGATAATGCAAAAATTTCCAGAACAGATTCAAAATTATACAGTATTAACAACTATTGTTATAAGAAATTTTGGGAGAAAATATTTTTTCAAAAATCCAGCGATGATTTCTCAGGTAATTGTGGGAGGAGATAGAAAACCAGAAATAGTAGATGATGTTGATATGCAACTCCTTAATGAATTGGCTGAAGATGCACGAAAGAACTCTGTTGATATTGGAAGAAAACTTGATCTTACACCTAAAACAATAATAAACAGGATAAGAAATTTACAACAAAGAAAAATTATAAGAAAGTTTAAGCCTCTGTTGAATTTAAGGGATGTTGGTTATTATTCAACTCTATTAACAATAAAATACCATAATATATCTTCTGAATTAGAGGATGAGTTAATTGATTATCTAAAAATACATCCTCATGTAGTTGGAGTTGTCAAAACCTTAGGAGAGTGGGATTTAGAGATAGAAATAGAGGCAAATAATGAGAGAGAATTAAGAAAGATAGAGATGAAGATAAGACAGGAATTTGCATTATTAATACAACAAATAGAAGGTATTCCTCTTTATCAAGCGTATAAAAAGAATTTCTTTCCAAGATTTTTAATAGAAGATAAGTAGAAAGATATATATAATATTATTTATTATAGAGGATTATGGAAATAAGACTTTTTGGAGCAGCTAAAACAGTTACTGGTTCTTGTTATAGTTTAATTACAAAGAAAGATAAAATTCTTATTGATTGTGGAATGTTTCAAGGTCCTAAGAAAATGACAAAACTAAATTATGATGATTTTGGTTTTATCCCAAAAGAATACGGGGCTTTGCTTTTAACTCATGCTCATTTAGACCATTGTGGCAGGATTCCTAAACTAGTCAAACATGGGTTTAAGGGTAAAATTTATTCAACTCCTGCTACAAAAGATTTAGCTTTTATTGTGATGATGGATTCTGCTAATATTGCCTTGCATGATACTGAACATGAAAACAGAAGAAGAGCAAGAGATGGATTACCACCTAGAGAACCAATCTATACTGAGCAAGATGTAAAAAAAGCTATGACTTTGTTTAAATTAGTAGAATATGATAAACCTATTAAGATTAATGAGAGTGTAACTGCAAAATTTTATGATGCTGGTCATATACTTGGTGCGTCTTTTATTCAATTAGAAGCAGAAGAAAAAACTATTGTGTTTTCAGGAGATTTAGGGCATATTGATAGTCCTATTGTTAGAAATCCTGAAGTTATTAAAAAAGCAGATTATTTATTTATTGAGTCAACATATGGAGACAGACTTCACTCTCCTATTAAAGAGAGAAAAAATAAATTTTTAGAAGTTATTAGAGATACTCATCAAAGAGGAGGCAAACTTATGATACCTTCTTTTGCAATTGAGAGAGCCCAGGAATTATTGTATAATCTAAATGAGTTTGTTGAAAAGAAACTTATGCCTCCTATGAATGTTTTTATAGATTCTCCTATGGCAATAAAGACAACAGAAGTTTTTAAAAAACACCCTGAGTGTTATGATGAGGAGTTAAAGGCTCTTTTAAAAAGTGGAGACAATCCATTTACTTTTCCTGGTTTGGTTTATTCAAAAACAGTAGATGATTCAAAAAAGATTAATACTATTAAAAAAACATGTATAATTATTGCTGGTTCTGGTATGTGTACAGGAGGCAGAATAAAACATCATATAAAAAATAATATTGAGGATTCTAAAAGCACATTATTGTTTGTTGGTTATCAAGTAGAAGGAACTTTGGGTTATTGGATTAAAAAAGGGGAAAAGAGTGTAAGATTGTTAGGAACAGAATTAATGGTAAAATCAAAAATTGAATCTATTGATAGTTTTTCAGGACATGCTGATTATAATGGCTTACTTAATTGGCTAAACCATTTTTCACCTAAACCAAAAAAGGTTTTTGTTGTTCATGGTGATGAGGAAAGTACTATTTCTTTTTCTAAAAAAGTTCAGAAGATGGGAATGAAAACCCATATTCCTAGTATGGGCGAGAAGATTGTTTTATAAAAATAGAATTATTTGTTTATAAAACTATTCACTTAATGAATTGGTATCAAGTCTTCTACCACCAGTACAATTTGCTAATAATCTTTCATAAGCTTGATGTGTGTTATAATTGAATTGGACATCTGTTTGGTCTCCTTGTATTACTTTTTTGAATATATCCTTAATTTCATTAAAAAAACTAATGCTTTCAATATAATTTACAATTGCTATATCAGTACATAATTCTTCTCCACAAACAAATATATAAGAACCAATTCCCTTAAAAGAAGGTGAAGTATAACTAAAGTGTTTACTAGATTCTCTATCTTTCCAATCATAGTGTATAGGGGTATCACAAAACCCACATAAAGATATAACACCCCTTTTTTCCTCCACAATAGTTCTTTCATTAGTGAATATACTTCTTCTATTTTCTGGTCTTGTTGTAGGTAAGTCTTTTGGTGGTACACAAGCTAATGTAGAACGACCTCTCTCATCATTATATTGGTGCTCAATGCGGCATCCAAGATTCTTCTCATCCTGAACTCCATGTAATTGATAGATTGGAATTGGTGATACACCATGCTCAGCTCTATGATTAACCAGTGCTTGATTATAATTAGTTACGGCATTATCTAAATGAGTGATAATGTTTCTATCATAGGTATCTTGTAACCAATCAAATTTCCTAAATTTAGAACCATTTTTTGAAAATAATCTCCTTTCAAATAATTGTTTTAACCTTGTGGTATGTGCTTGAGCCTTACGTACTTTTTCCCATTCAGGTGTTTGCGCAATTCTGTGTTTTAATTCAGCTAGATCTTCTAAGTTTTTTTTTGGTTTATCTGATTGAGTCATTTTTTACACTCTTATTTTATTGATTATATATTTGATATATGTTTAAATTATCTTAAAATATAGTTATTTGGTGGTATTTAAATCTTTTGGTTTTGTTACTACTTATAAAAGGTTATTATTAAAGATATTAAAGAATAAAATATAGTATTACAGGTAAAAGTAAACAACCCATTGCGTTGCTTCTTTTAATTCCGATTAACGGCGCTATTAATCCAACTGCAGTTGATACAATTAGAATTAATAATCCTATAAATTGTCCAAATATAAAAGATATCATTGCAATAAAAAGAATTATAGATATACAAAGGATTTTGTAATTTACTTTTACAATATATTTTGCAAAAACTTTGGATATTTTTAATGCCAAAAAAGCAGCAATTGCTCCTGAAATTAATGCAACAGCTAATAATGTTATTAGTTGGAATATATCAATTGATTCTATAATTTCTAAAACAGCTACAACTGCTCCGTTTCTTGCTTTTTGTAGAGTGTACAAAGTTACTAGGCTAAAAACAAAGTTTACTGTGTTAATACCTCCTATTAAAATCATAAAAGCATAATTTCCTATTTCGCCAACTAATTGCATTCCAATTATGGCTGCTTGTGCAGATCCTAATCCAGGAAATAATCCTGTTAAGCTTCCTGAAAAAACAGCTGCTGAAATTGCTTTTATCTTATTTTTTTTAGAAACATCTATTGTTTCTGATACACTTTGTTTTGGAATTTTAACTTTTTGATTTAGGGAAAGAAGCAATGCGCTTGTTCCAAATAATCCTGATAATAAAGGAAATAAGGGTTGTTTTAAATTAGGCATGTTTAAAGTTATTAAACCCAAAATTCCTGATAATAAAAATAATACTAATGCCCATAATTTGTGATTTATTGTGTTTTCTTTGATTATCGTCATATAGAAGACAACAAAAATTAAGATATAACCCATATGTGGTTGAATAAATTCATAAATGATTGGAATTATTGGTATCATAAAAGGGATAATGGATAAAACAATTATCAAAGATAACAAAGAACCAATAACAGTTAGTCTAACAGCTTCATAGCCTTTTCCTTCTAGTAAAAGTTTATGTCCTGGCAAAACGCTTAGGGCCATGTCTGCATCTGGTGCTCCTAGAAATACTGAAGGAATTGAGTCTAGAAAAGTATGTGTTACTGCCATTGCAATTATAAATACAGATATAACTAATGGGTTGGTTATTTGAAGAAAATAAGCAGACATGCTTAATAGTAAAAGGCTTATTAGGTTAACATGAATACCAGGTATTAGGCCTGTGAATACACCACATAGAATTCCTAGAATTGTTGCTAAGATGATGTATATGAACATTTATTTTGATTTTCTTTGTTGATGTTTTACTAGTTGTTTTATCTCATCTAGATCTTTTTGCATCTTTTCTACTTCCCTTTCTGCTTTTCTGTTTACAGCATAGTCCCTTTCAGCTTGATGACGATCTCTTTCAGCAGATCTGTTTTGGGCCATCAAGATGATTGGTGCTTGATAGGTTGCTAAACACGATAAACATAAATTAAGAAGGATAAATGGGTAGGGATCCCAATGCCATATAAAAAAACCAGCTACATTTAACATCATCCAAGTGGCTAGAAAAGCTGATAAGAATATTAGAAATCCCCAACTTCCACCAACTTTTGATATTTTATCTGATAATCTCTGACCAAATGTAAGTTTTGTTTTTGGAACTGGCTCTCTATGAAGTAACACTATACACCTCTTTTTTATTTATTTAGGATTAGAGTGTATTTAAAACTTTTTATTTTAGAATAATTTTATCAGCAATTAGTTCTGTTGAACCTTTATATTCTTCTATTTTTCCTGTGATTTCTACGTAATCTCCTTTATTTAACTCTATTTCTTTGTTAAATACAACAACTTTCATTTCTTCAAGTTGAGCAATATCAATTAGTGTGATTGTATTGGTTTTTCTTATATTTGTAATAACTCCATCTATTTTTAGACTTGAACCAATATCTGTTTCATCTATATTAGAAATAGTTTTTTCATTAACTTCTAATTTGCTTGAAATAAATAATAAGATTAATATTCCGATTAGAGATACTATTAATGCTATTTTAAGTAGTGTTTTTTCTTTCATAACCTTATGATTAACACAAAGCTTTTTAAACATTTATAGTTTATATAACAAGATGGCTAAATTTAAGTTTAAATCAACAGCTGAGATAAAGACTCCTAAAAAGATTATTGATCAGGTTATTGGGCAGGATAGTGCTGTGAATATAATTAGAAAAGCTGCAGCACAACGTAGGCATGTTCTTTTGATAGGTGAGCCAGGTACTGGTAAATCTATGTTAGGAATTGGTTTAGCTGAATTATTGCCTAAAGAAAAGTTGGTTGATATTGTTGCGTTTCCAAATCCCAATGATGAAAATACTCCTTTGATAAGAACTTTGCCTGCTGGTAAAGGGCGTGAGACAGTTAGTAAATCAAAGATGCAGAATTTTGGTTCTGTTAAAAATCAAACTGTTTTGTTGTTTATATTGGTTGTATTATCTATGATAACTCCTTGGTGGGTTAGAAAAGAGTATAATTCAGATGTAATGTTTGCTGCTTTTTTTATTGGGGGTATGATGTTTTTGGGTATATTTGTTTTGTATCTTAATTTAAGCAAAAGAATGCCTGAAGGAAAGTCACACTCTCCTAAAGTAATAGTTGATAATTTTGATAAAAAACAATCTCCTTTTTTTGATGCTACTGGTGCTCATGCTGGTGCTTTACTAGGAGATGTACTTCATGATCCATTCCAATCAGGAGGATTGGGTACTCCTGCACACGAAAGAGTTGTAGCTGGTATGATCCATAAAGCGCATATGGGTGTATTATTTATAGATGAGATTGCGACATTGCAAACAGCAACACAACAAGAGATGTTATCTGCTTTACAAGAAGGTAAATTTTCTATAACAGGTCAATCTGAGAGATCTGCTGGAGCAATGGTCAGAACAGAACCTGTTCCATGTGGATTTATTTTAATTGCTGCAGGAAATTATGAAACACTAAAGCATATGCATCCTGCTTTAAGATCTAGAATAAGGGGATATGGTTATGAAGTTTATATGGAAAGCACTATGCCTGATAATGAAAAGAATAGAAAGAAATTACGAGTATTTGTTGCACAAGAGGTTCAAAAGGATAAAAAAATACCTCATTTTAGTAAAGATGCTGTTGAAGAGATAATTAGAGAAGCTCAAAAGATGGCTAATAGAAAAGGCCATTTAACATTAAGGTTAAGAGAATTAGGTGGGCTTGTTAGGGCTGCTGGTGATGTTGCTGTTAAAGATAATAAAAAGCTTGTTCAGAAAAATCACATAGAAGATGCTAAAAAGCTTTCAAGGAGTTTAGAAAAGCAGATTGCTGATAAATATATTGAAAGGAAAAAAGAGTATGAAGTTATTGTTACAGAAGGTAAGAGGGTTGGAAGGGTTAATGGATTAGCTGTTATGGGGGGTGAAGATACTTATTCTGGAATCATACTGCCAATAGAATCTCAGGTAACACCTGGAGGAAAAGAAAAAGAGATTATTGCAACAGGAAAGTTGGGTGAAATAGCAAAAGAGGCTGTAAAAAATGTTTCTGCTATTATTAAGAAATATTTTGGTGAAGATATAAAAGAAAAGTATGATATTTATGTTCAGTTTTTACAAACATATGAAGGTGTTGAAGGAGATTCAGCAAGTATTGCCATAGCAATATCTATTATTTCTGCTTTGAAGAAGATACCTATAAAACAAGACACTGCGTTAACTGGTTCATTATCTGTTAGGGGAGATGTGCTGCCTATTGGAGGAGTGAGTGCTAAGGTTGAAGCTGCTTTAGAAGCTGGAATAAAGAATGTTATTGTGCCTAAGAGCAATTTAAGAGATATAATAATTGATCCTGATAAATTAAAGAAGATAAAGATAATACCTGTGGAAAAAGTTGAGGAAGTTCTTAAGCATGCTTTAGTTTGGAATGGTAAGGAAAGAATTTTAAAGAAAATTAATAAGGGTTAGAATTTATTTAGGCTTAATTGGCCTTTTCTTTTTGTTGGTTTTATTTCTTCTGGTACTTCTTCCCCAACTTCTTTTTTAATTTTAAAAGCTGTTGTTTTTCCAATTAGTTGTGCTAATTTGGTTAAATCTACTTTTTTTACATCTGCAATATTTTTTATTCTGTTGTTAAACATCTTTCTAGCTCTGACTCTTCCTATGTTTTTTAGTTTTAACAATGGTATAAGTTCTTCTTTTGCTCCGTGTTTTAATCTAAATCTTAGTTTTTTGATTTCTTTTATTATTGGCTGCAGTTTTAGTATTCTTGAGAGTTCTTCTGTTGTGTATAAAAGCCAGTCTGCTATTTGTATTTTGACTCTTAATTCGCCTGGTCTTATCGCATATTTTTCTAATAGATATTCTTCGTATTTTTCATTAATCCATTCTTCCAGCATTAGGGCTGTTTTAACGCTGTTTAGATGATCATCATATTCAAAATCATATATGTTTGGTTCTGATTTGAGCAGGTTATCTGAGAATTTTAGTAATTCTGATTGGATATCGTCGTATTCTTTTACCCTAACTCTTAGTAAAGGTCTCATTTCTAATGTTCCTGATACTAGATGGAGGAATGAGAAAGAGTTAAGTTGTGTATTTTTTTTATCTAGGGCTTTAATTATTTCATGAGCTGTTAGTGGATCAACATAGAGTTCAGCTACTCTTTTGCCAATTAGTGTTGGTTTGTATTTGTTTGTTTCTAAATCATCTGCAGATTGAAAATCTTCTTTATTTTCAGTAGTTATGAAGTTCCAGTCTATTAACATGTTAAGTATTTTTTCAATTATAAAATTTAATTTTTCCATATCTTCAAATTGATGTGCCCAAAAAGTTTTTTCAAAAAAAGAGAAAATCTCCTGTTTTGTGTTTACAAAATTAGTTGCTATTAAGCTTAATAGATATGTTCTTAGTACTGGTTCAACTGCTAATTTTGATTCAATTGATTCTGGAGAGCCATTGATGTATCTTTCTGTTACTGTTTTTTTGTGCTCTTCTGAATTACAGACTATTATTGCTTCACCTTGATTATCAAATTTTGGACGGCCAGCTCTGCCTGCCATTTGCAGGTATTCTAGAACAGGAATAAATTGTAATCCTCTGTGGCCATATCTTCTTAAATCTTTTAAGATTACTCTAAAAGCTGGCAAGTCTAAACCATATGCTAGAGTGGGTGTTGCGCAAATTATTTTTATTTTTCCTTTTCTAAAATTATCTTCAATAAGTTCTTTTTGTTTATGAACTAATCCAGCGTGATGAAATGCAACGCCTTTTTTTATACATTTGGCTAGTCTTTCGCATTGTTTTGTTGGGCTCGAAAGTGAATGAAGAAAATCTTCTGATAGTTCATTTAATACTATATCTTGTTTTTTTATTTTATTTGCTATATCTTCTGCTGTTTTTTCAGCACTTCTTTTTGTATTAGCAAAAATAATTGTTTGTTTGTTTTTTTCGAGAGTATCTAGAACTAGATTAATTGTAGAATCGCTTGTTGGTGTTTTTATTTTTTGATTCATTAAATTAAAATATTTAATATCTTTAAATAGATAGTGGTTTATTTAGAAGTTCTAGAAGTGGTTATGATGAATTTTTTGAGCATAATTTTTCTAAGAATTTGAAATTAAGAATGACCCTGCGGAGATTTGAACTCCGGACCTTTCGATTATCAGTCGAACGCACCACCAGACTATGCTACAGGGTCAATGAAAGTATAGAATAAGATTTGAGAACCATTTATAAAATTTACCAAAATTCAGTTTAAAAATTATTTAAATAAAAAATATTGGAATGACCAAATTATGAATTCTCATTTGCCATTTGTCACGGACACGTCAACTACTTAAATAATATATCATTTACATATTATTAACTAAAATAAAGATTTTTTGGTGATTTAAATGATTTTGAATTTATCTGAAGTTAAATTTAATAATAATGATATTAAAAATGGTGTGAAAATTCCTAAAAAATTAGATGAACACCTCGCCCATTTCATAGGGATTCATTTAGGAGATGGTCATTTAAATAAAAAACCACAAGATTATAGAATGTGTTACAATGGTCACTATGTTAATGAGTATGAATGGTATGACACTTATCTTACCAAATTAGTTAAATTATTGTTCAATAAAGAAGTTAAATTAAGTAAAGGTCACAATACAATTCAAATTGTATTTTCATCTAAAGCTATACATTTTTTCTTAAATGGTGTGTGCCAATTACCAATAGGTGCAAAAAAGAATTGTGATGTCCCTAACATAATTAAAAATGCTAATATGACTATTAAAAGGGCATTTTTAAGAGGGATGGCCGATACAGATTTTTCACTTGTTTTTAAAAATAGACATAAAAAGTTTAATTATTACCCTGTAATAGATCATCAAACATCAAATAAAAAAGTGAATGATTCAATAATAAAACTCTTGTTGGATATGGGATTTAAAGTTCATCATGGAGAAAGAATGAAAAAAAGGAGAGATAAGGCATATCAATCATATTATTTTCAAATAAATGGTAAAAAAGGACTAAAAAAATGGATGGATGAAATTGGATTTACAAATAGTAATCAACTAACAAAATTAGAAGTCTGGAAAAAATTTGGTCATCTCCCTCCTAAAACCAATATAAAAGATAGAATTGCAATATTAGATGGTAAAAAAATTATAGATTCTCATGTGTAAAATAAAAAGCGCCTCCAGGCAGACTTGAATTCGACAACGACTTTTATATCGTTTCTGCCGACCTTGCGATTAACAGTCGCACGCTCTACCTACTAAGCTATGGAGGCATAATAGTTGTTATTAAAAAGTTGTTTAAAAAGGTTTCGTTAGTAAATGAGTTATAAGAAAGGGTGGCCAGTGGGATTTGAACCCACCCTCGAAGATCCACAATCTCCGGTGCTAACCAGACTACACCATGGCCACCATAAATAGGAGGATAGAAATAGTGTTTATAAATATTTCTTATTGGTAGTTAAGAAATTATGCTTCCTTTGAACTTTTTTCCATTAAGGAATTTTTCAAAGTTTTTTATGTTTTTTCCATTTAGAAACGCTAGTTTTAGTTTGGCTTTTTTTGCTATTTTTGTAGCAATAGGGTCAAAAGGGAAGTTTGAACCTGCTTTCCATTTAGTTCCAACTATTTTTTGTAGAGTATTCCAGTCAAGTGCTTCTATTTTTTTTGCATCTTTATATTTTGGATCTTTTGTATAAACATAATCTACATTTGTCATATTAACTAAGTAATCTGCATTATAGTTCTTTGCCCACATAACTGCATCATAGTCGGATGAAGATCCAGGTAAATATCCACAACTTAGAAGTATTTTAAATTTAAGATTTTTCTTATGATAATCCTGTTCAATTTTATAATATGCATATTTAGCAAAAATAACTCTGACAAGCTCTGCATTTAATTCAGTAGCTTTGATTCCTAACCTATCTAGATTTTCATTAGATATTTTTGTTATTTTGCTAGCTGCATTAATATATTTTCTACAGGTTTTTCCTCCACCACACACAATTATAACCCTGTTTCCTTTTTTTATAAAATCTAGGATTGGTTTTCTGAATTTTTTTAAGAAAGAATAATCAACACCTTTTGGTGCTATTAATGATCCTCCTAATGATAAAACAACTGTTTTCATTTTATTCTTTTAGCAATATTTCAATTACAGCAGCATATGCTGGCCTTGTGATAAATACACCTATACTAACTCCAATTATTGTTGTTATTGCAAATCCTTTTAACAAACCTGCTCCTGCAGATATCAGAGGAAGCATTGCAACAACTGTAGTGAAATAGGCACCCATTATTATAAAGAATGCGTTTTTTATTTTCTTTTTCCAATCATAAATATTAGCTTGTTCTCCTTTTATAGTTTCATCTGTGATAACAATTTGGTGATCAATACCAGTACCCACTGCAATTATAATACCTGCAATAGCTGCTAAGTCTAGATTCCATCCAATAACAGCTGCAACTCCTAATAAGAGAGTTACTTCTATAAGGGAAGTTAATACGATTGGGATTGTAATTTTTAATTTTCTATATCTTAATGTTGTAACAATAAAAACAGATAGTATTGCTAACAAACCAATTGTCACAGCTGATTTTATGAATTCTTCTCCTAAACTAGGTGAGATGTTATCTGTTTTTACTATGTTTAGTTTAACAGGTAAACTTCCTGTTACTAGTATTGTTTGAAGCCTTTTCATATTTGCAAGAGTATTAAAAATTCCTTCTTGTTGAGTTTTGCCTGCCCCAGAACCGGATATTTGAATGTCTGTTACAGCTCGTCCTTTTAGATCTTCTCCAATATTTAGTTCATCAACTAAAGAATCGTCTAGGTATAATTGGAGTTTTTCGCTTAAGAATTCATCATTATTTTCATTAGATATAATTTCTAAATTAGATGTTAAATCTGCTTGTCTTCTTGCAGCTTCTGGACTTAGTGCAATTGAGAAACTAAATCTACATACCCATCCTTCGCCTGAAGGACCACATGGTCTGTTTGGGTCAATACCAGAACAATCTGCTGATTTACAAACATAGGTTATGTCTTGTCCACCTTTAAACACTGTTTGATTTGATATTTTTGCTTCGAATTTGCCTTGTTTGGCCATTAATTCTTTGACTTCGTCTTCGTTTGCTCCTGCTATTTCAACCAATATATATTGGTTTCCTGATAAATCAGTTGATTCTCTAACAACAACATCGCTTAGACCAAATATGTTAAGCCTGTACTTCATATTTTCAAGTAGAATATCCATACTGTCTTGGTCTATTGGTTCTTCTGGTGTTAGTAAAACTCTTGTTCCACCTTGTAGGTCAAGACCTTTTCTTATATTATTTGATGGAGAATTATAAACAGATAAGCCAAGATCTTCTGTGCCAATAACTTCGCTAGTTGTTTTGTTAACCCAGATTGTTTTGTTTATTTTTTTATTTAATAAGGTTATAGTTTCGTTGATGGTTTCATTAACCTGAATTGTTTCTTGAATTGTTTTTGGTTCTAATTTACTGAGTATTGTTATGTTTAGTTTTGGTTTTGTGATTAGTCTGTAAAATTTTACATTTGTTTTTACCTGAACTGTTCTATTTGGTTGTAAATCTTTAACAAAATCATGATAATCTGAAATATCATTAATAGGAACATTATTCATAGATATTATTCTTTCCTTGCTTGTTGGGGGAGCTGTTGGTTTTGGACTTACAATCCCTGCTATAGAAGCAGAACTATTTGTTTTAACACTTCTTATTGTGACCCCATCAGCTGTAGAAGGATGTATAGCAACTATTGCTAATACAATAGCTACTAAAGTTATGATTACTCTTAAATTCTTGAATATTTTTTTAGCTTTGTGTTTCATTGTTTTTTTTGTCTAAGTATAATCTTAGGATTCCTGCATTTTGCAGCCATGTATATATCATATCTACTATCAATCCAATAAATAGTATGGTCATTATTTGCTGTATAACACTAGATTGTGTAAACATAAGTGCTACAATTATTGCTACTGATGTTGTTAGTGTCATTGTTAATCCTGTTTTCATAGAACCAATAAGCCTCTCAAAAACTGTTCCTTCTTTTCTTTTGAGAAGTTTAGTAGATAATAATATGTTAGTATCAACAGAATAACCAATAATCATTAGGAATGCTGCGATTCCTGCTGTAGATAGTTTCATACCAATTAAGTCTATTATGGCTAGTGTGACAATGACATCTGAGAAAACATTAAGGATAACCACAAAGCTAGGAATGCTTTTTTTAAAATAAATTACAAGTAGAGTTATTCCAATAAGATATGCTATTACACTTTTTAGTGTTGAGTGGCTTCCACCAAACATTAACATAGCTGCAATAAGAGTAAGAAATGTTGATATTATTTTTATTTTGGTTCCTTTGCTAAAATATAAGAAGATAACAATGCCCATAAAAAGGAATGAAATGTATATTGCTTTGATTGTTTCTCTGAAAAAGCTTGCCCCTAGGCTAGAACCCATTACAGCAACGCTGTATTGATCTTTTTCTAATTCACCTATTTTTGAAGTTAGAGAAGTAATTATTTGTTCTGATTCAATATCTTCTGTTCCTTCAATTATTAATCCGATTTGTCTTCCTGTTTGTTTTAGGCCTCTAACAGATAGCTCTGAATCAGGGAATTGATTGTTTAAATAATCTTTAATATCAAGAACATTTACGTCTTTATCTGATTGGATTGTTATTGTTATTCCGCCACTTAGGCTTACGTCTTTTCTTATAAAATCTCCAGTTGTTGCTATTTGAATTCCTATTAGAATTAAAGAAAGTATTAGTAAAGTGAATGGAATGATTAGTAATTTTTTGTATTTTTTTTCATATAAGTGTTTTATTGTTTGTTTTAGAGTTTTTTTTTCTTTTTTTACTTTTTCTTTATGTTTTTCTTTTTTTGTTTGTTTTTCTTTTTTTTCTTCGATTAGTTCTTTTTTAGGTTGTTCTTCAACTTTTTCTTCTGGTTTTTCTTCATCTGCTTTATCATAACCTTTCATAAATCCTTCTTCTTCAGGACTTATTTCAGCATCATCCACCATTTCTTTTCTGTCTTCTTTCTTATAGATATCTTCTTCTGATTTAGGTTCTTCAATAGTTTCATGAATAGAATTCTCTTCTTCAGCATGTTCCTCTTTCTTCTGTTCTTCTTCCCCCATATCAACTGAAATAAATAAGTATTTTATAAAGGTTTCGTAATTAATGCGTTGCTGCATTAGAAGGAGTTATATTGTCTAACATTGGGTCTTGTTAAGTTCTTTTACAATACAAAGTGTGGGAAAACTGCGTCCGCAGAGTTGTGTTTAAGTTCCAATAAATTCTTGACAAAGTCAAGACTATATGTGCGTAGCACTGGGGGAGTTCAGTTCCTTCAAAAGAGCGAAGCGACACATTAAGAACAAGTATAAAAAAGAATTATTTTTTGATTTTTTTTAATAAATCGTTTACGGGTGCATCCTTAACATCATCAGGAATATAAGGTTCATCACCTTCTCGAATTACTACCAAATCAGGATTATTTCTATCAATCTTCCAAGCAAAGGATATATTTAATTCCTTTTTTTTAATTCCTAATTCGAAAAATGGTTCAACTCCTTTTTTGTCTAGCGACATCTTCCCAGGCATTAAATAATATTCTTTATGTTCCCTATATAATTCAATAAAATTTTTAATATTTGTATCATTATAAGGATTCATCTCGTGAATTCTGGAAGCAGTTATGTATGTTTTTTCTTTAAACTCAAATTTATTTAAATTTGTTCCTAAATGAACTTTATACCAATGAGGATGTTTTTTATTTGTACCTCTAATTATAGAGAGACGAAGTTTCTCATTTGTATCTGTCTTTCCAATTTTATCAATTAATTCTTTAAATATTTGTTTTCCAATTGCTATGTCTTGAAAACAGATTGCAATAAAAGGTCCTAATTTAGGATGAAAACCTAAACCTACTCCCTCCCATTTAGCTTTATCCCATAAATCTATATTAATAAATGAGACCATTTTTCGATTATCATGGCGTAAATTACTTAAGTCATTAATTTTTTTAGATGTTGAAGAATCTTCGTTTTTATTTGTAAATATAATTGGTTCTTTACGCTTTAAATCATATTTTTTTAATTTACTGAGTTCTGTCCAGTTTTTCAAATGAAATTTAGGTGATTCTCCTAAAATATTTTTAATAATTATAGGATGATTGTAGCTAAAAGCAATTCTTTCTTGAACTTCTTCTTGCTCAAATAGGTCTTTGAAATATTTTTCAACATTATCAATTATTAAATGCTTAGAAAATAAATCTATAATGAATGATTTTAATTCATCGGGCAAAGTATTTTTTTCACTAGATTTGTTAATTTTTGAAATATCAATTATAAATTCATAATTATATTTACCATTATTATTTGATTTGAATGAAACCGATTTATCATTTTCTTCTAATATGAGATTAATACTAATTTTATCCTTTTTAGGATATATTTTGTTTAAACTAGTAGCAAAAAATGATTCAACATGACTTAATATCATTTCTGCATAAAGAATGGAATCTGAATCATTTTTAATATTAATAACTAATTCAATTCCAAGAACCTTTGACTTTAAAGTAATATCTTCACCATTATAAAATTCAGTACTATAAACCATATCTTCGGTGAATGGTTGGTTCGCCCATTTTGTAAAAAACTCATTTAGATTTTCTCCCTTCGCAAATTGGTCATCATTACTTTCCTTACAGATCAAGTCTTCATATCCTAATAAATATATTAATGCTTTTCTTGACATCCACAGATTTAAATTTTCCAATACATCTGGTAATAATGATTGTGTTTTAATACGATTCCATTTTGAATTTAATAACCTAACCCCTAAACAACCATCTATTATGGTTAAGTCATCCCCAAAACTTATATCTTCTTCATTTCTTATATTAAATTGTTTTGCTAGGGTAAAATATGCTTCATACCATGAAAATAGCAAAGGTAATCTTCCTATCTTTAATTCAATGTAGCACATTTCTTTAAGACAATTAATTGCATTTTTAGTTAATCTTTGTTTATTAAAAAATGGTTTCAATGAATAATATGTTGCCATAACATTGCTACTATATGAAGCCCATATTAGCCCCATATTTTTATATGACTCACTTAAAGCTCTAAAAATTAAATATAATAATTCCTCATTTGATTCTTCTTTAGATAATTTAACAATAGCTTTACCAAAATATTGAATACAAGAGTTGTATTTTTCGTTTAAGAAATATTGTCTTCCTCTCTCAAAGTAAATTAAACCTGCTGCTCTTTGAGAGTTACGTTTTTCAGAAATATTAACTAAAATATCGATTAATTCATCATATTCCTTCAAATCAGAAATAATATTTCCTATTTCTTGAATAATATTTTTTGTTGATTCGAATGGAAATTCAATATAATCTTCACTTTTTACTAGCACATTTTTGATTTCAGTAAGCAGTAAGTCTAAATTATCACCTTTACTAGTAATACTATCAGTTAGCTCAATAATAAGTTTAAAAGATTTGGCAGTAAGTTGAGAATTCGGTCTTTCTTTATCTTTCTCAATTTTGTCAATAAAAACAAATAAGTTTTCTTTCTCTTTTTTAAAATCAATACCGATCTTTTTTAAATCAACTTTAGAAGAACAAACTCTAAGAAGATTAAATAAATTCATATAATTTTCTACATCTAATATTTGATTTGTATCTTTCAAAAATGTTTTAAAAAGTTTATAATTCTCAATAAACATTTCATAATCTTCGAACCACCAAAAAAAAGTCCACGCTTTTTGATAGTAAATTCTTAGCCATTGTTTATCTAGATTTACTTTTTTACAAAATCGTTCAGCTCTTTGAAATTTTCCTTCTATTTCATCTTTTGGTTTTTCTAATTCTCTAGATAAAATTGCAGATCTAATTGAGTCTTCAACTAATTGAAAATCATAAATCTCATAATATTTTGGGTTATTAATATTTTTTTCAATTTCTTCTAATTCTTCTTTTCTTAAAGAATCATTAGACCCTATTTCTTCTATTTTATTTGAATAAGATTGAGTCAAATTTAAACTATTTATTACAATATCAATTAATTGATTACCATACACTTTTTCTAAAATCCATTCTTTATCAAGAATAATAACTTCAATTTTATGTTCATCTTTTAATTCATCTTGTTTATCTTTTTTCTTCTTGCTTGATACAAGTTGATTTGTCATAAAAAATATTTTAGTATATCCTCTTTTGGTATCAACTATTTTTTTAACATCACTTTTTACTTTATCTCTCCATTTTTCTTTTGCACTTATAGCAAATGCCCACTTTTGATTATTATCCCATCCTTTTTCTGGAATAAACCATCTGTCAGAAATATTTGGAGAGACAGGATAGGTTTCAGAATCAGTTTTACCATCTCCGCCTCCTGTAGGACCGACTTGAGGAATTAGGTTAGGACAAATTAATTTTTCAGCCAGTCGTCTGCATAAACTTTCAAATTCATTTTCTTTTTGATTTGCAGTAATTTTTTCTAATTCATAAGCTAAAATTTCTCTTGGAAGTTCATTTTTTATAGTTACTTTAGAATCTGAAAAATATTGCGGTCTTCTTGAACGATAAAATGTTTTAGGTGACATTTTTATTTCGTCTTTTGAATTTGTAGTCATAATAGAATTGGTTATTTTATTTGTTAATAAACTTTACTGGAATACCTTCTTCATATCAATTATTGGAATAAAATTTTGATTGAAATATCTATTTTTAGATAAATAGATTTTACGAAGTAAAATGCAACATGTACGTAGTACCTGAACTCCCCCATTTTGCTTCTTTTTCTAAAAGAAGAGGGAACTTAAACACAATTGAACTTAACATAAGATTATCAATAGTTTATTATTGATAATCTTCTAATAAGGGGGTAATCAATAAGTTTACAACATGGAGTTAAGAAATCCGTAGAATAAAGGTGCTGATTTTCCGAATCTTGATTTAAATTCAGGATGAGATTGTGTTGCTACAAAGAATTTATGATCAGGTAGTTCTAAAAATTCCATTAGTTTTCTGTCAGGAGAAACACCTGAAAATACTAATCCTTTTTCTTCTAATTGTTGTATGAATTCTGGATTTACTTCATATCTGTGCCTGTGTCTTTCGTGTATTTTGTCTTTTTTTCCATATAATTCCCATACTTTTGTGTCTTTTTTTAGTTCTGCTGGATAAGATCCAAGCCTCATAGATGCTCCATATCTGCTTTCATAAAGAATTTCTTTTTGTTCTTCTAGCATATCTATAACAGGATGTTTTGTGTCTGGATTTATCTCTACTGAATTTGCACCTTCTAGATTACAAACGTTTCTTGCAAATTCTATTACTGCAAATTGCATTCCTAAGCACAATCCTAAGAAAGGTATATTGTTTAGTCTTGTAAATTCAATTGCTTTTATTTTTCCTTCTGTTCCACTTGTTCCAAATCCTCCTGGAACAATTATTCCATCATAATTTTTCAGGTTTTCAACTTCTTTTTCATCATTTTCAAGTTTTTTACTGTCAATCCATTCCATATCTACCCCAACATCTAATAAACTGCTGGCATGGATTAATGCCTGGTTTATTGACAAATAAGAATCTATTAGATTATAATCTCCAATATCAACATACTTGCCAATTATAGCAATTTTCTTTTTTGTTTTGGGATTTCTTATAGCATCAACTAGCTTAGACCATTCTTTAAAATCTGGTGTTTTTTTAGGAGTTAGGTCTAATTTTTCAAGTATTTTTTTGCCTAAATCATCTTTTTCCAAATCAAGAGGTACTTCATATATTGTTTTAACATCTGGTTCTGAGATAACATATTTTGAAGCTATATTAGCGTATGTTTCTATTTTCTTTTTCCTAACATCGTCTAAAGGGTTTACAGCTCTACAAACAATAAAATCAGGAAATATTCCGTTTTCGCTTAATAATCTAATAGCTTGTTGTGTTGGTTTTGTTTTCATTTCTTTTAGATGGCCCATAATAGGAAGATATGTTATTAAGATGTAGATTAAGTTATTTTTACCTAAATCTCTTTCTAGGCTTTTCATTGCAAATAAGAAGGGGAGGTTTTCAAAATCTCCTATTGTTCCGCCTATTTCAATTAAACAAACATCATATCCTTCAGAAGCTTCTCTTACTCTTTTCTTTATTTCTTCTGGAACATGGGGAATAAATTGTACTGTTTCCCCTAGGTATTTTCCTGTTCTTTCTTTTTCTATTATTGCCTGATAGACCTGACCGGTTGTAATATTGTTTTTTTTGAGAATATCTATATCTAAAAACCTTTCATAGTTTCCTAAATCCTGGTCAATTTCCCCTCCATCATCTGTGACCCATACTTCTCCGTGTTCTGTTGGTCTTAGTGTTCCAGCGTCACAATTAATATAAGGGTCTATTTTTATTGCTGTTGTTTTATATCCATACTCTTGCAGTATTTTGCCAATAGAAGCTGTAGTAACACCCTTGCCAACACCACTCATTACACCTCCTGCTACGACGATATATTTAACCATAATACGATTCCTCTACTTTCTTTAAAGAATTAAAAGTGTGCATAATTAATAAAAAAAATTATTATATTTAAAGATTATTGGTGTTTAAAATCTATAATCCGAAATATGTTAACAAACCTGAGAATACGTGGCTTCCATCAAATCCAGGTATTGGAATCATGTTAAAAATTAAAAGGAACATGTTTAGTTTTGCTGATATTAAGGCCATTCTAAAATATTTTTTTGGAATTATTTTGTATTTGACAACATATGTAAATCCTGCATAAAGTATTAGATTCATTAATGGGCCTGCTAAGGCCACCATTGCTGATTCAAATGGTGGTAAAGGGGTATGTGTTACATAGCCTCCTACAAAGAAAACTAATGGGAAATTAAGGATTCTTAATATAATGACTATAAGATACCAACCTAATGGTGCGTGTAGTGTTGCTATTGCACCATAGGTCATTGCAACAAATTTATGGCTTAGTTCATGCAAAACAACAGCAGGTGCTGCAATCATTGCACCAAATTTTATATTTTCCCATAACTGATTTTTTTGATAGTATTTTAGAGGATCATAACCAGGTGTTGGTTCTCTTTTAATGATTGTTGAGAAAATATACCCTATTGCAAGGGTCATAATGATAATATCTATTACTTCTCTTGGTGTTATAAACATATTGTTAAGTGGAGGTTAATAGTTTATATTGTTTTCTGTTTAATCTCAGAAAATCAGAAAATTGTTATTTAATATTTAATTGTAAATCTAAAGGAGGATTTGAAAAATATGCACGCACATTGAATTTTGGATCCATCAATTCAATCATGTAAAAATTTTCTTTTTTTATTAATTTAAACCCTTTTTTTGATAGATATTTTTTCTCAAATCTAGAAAAATTGGAAATTGTAAAATCTGCATCACCACGTTCTGGTCGAGTAGAATCAGGGAAACGGATTTTTAATAATTTCAAAGTTCCAGAAATTGTCTCCAGAGGACTGATATGAAATAGAAAACCAGAAGGCGTTTCTTTAATCATAGTTCCAATTTTTCGTGAAATTTCCAATAATTCTTGATATTCTTTTTCGCTTTGAGAAAAAATGCAAGCATAATTAATAGGTATATCTTTAAAGTCGATATGTTTATTTTTGAGAATTGTTGCTTCTTCAACAATATTTTTTACTAATTTTTTCAAATCCTCTGTATTCATACTATATTTAAAATAGTTATTCTTTAAATAAATTTCTAAAGGTTGTTTGCCAAGCCATATTGCACATAACAACTGTTAGTGGTTGTTTTGTTTAATAGGTTTAACATATTTTCTAAGAATTATATTTTTTTGTTTTATTCCTAAGGAAATTGCAAAATTTTTGTATTCATCAGGAGTCTTACTCTTAATTTCCTCATCATCAAAATCAGTAACAAAACTTGCTTTTGTTTCAATTCCCTCTCCAATACAATCACGGACAAATCCACAAAGATTTTGAAAAGCGTTATCATACCGTGGTTTGCAAAGTCTTTGATATCCATATTTAGTTGTTGCATTTACAGAGATTCTTATTTCATCTAACCCTACTTGTTTTAATTCTTTCGCAGGATCTCTTTCGATTATTTCAAGACACCCAAATGGAAAAGAATGATACCAAGATTTCACTAAACCGTTTGTGTCGATTCTGATTTTTCCTCTGTAACCTCTTTCTCTGATACCTTTTATGGAATCTCTTACTAATTCAAACTGGAGTAATGGTTCACCAAGTCCAACAAAAGCAATTTCTCTTGTTTTTCTAAGTATGCCTTTCTTTCTTTTGGATTCAATTTCATTTACAACTTTTTCTACAGAAGGAGCTGTTGGAAGATATAAATTTGCACCTGCTTTTTGTTCATAAATATTTGGTTCTCCTTTTACTGCATCAGTTCTACTACAGAACCTACATGAATTCATACAATCATATGTAGGAACAACATTAACATACAAAATATTTGCTTTTGGATCATAAGGAGTAGCAAAGCTATATGTGATATTTCCGTTTGCTCTTGTTTCTAGTGTATTTTTTTTCATTTTAATCTCTTAAAAGTAGTTACATAACGCTAGTATTTATATTTTTATCCTCTCTTTTAGGAGTATAAATAGAAAGATTTAAATAATTAGATGGTGTATAATAGGGTGTGGACACTTCAATATTAGAAGATTTGGGATTAACACATGCGGAAATTAAAGTATATCTTGCTTTACTTGAATTAGGAAGTAGTTCAGCAGGATCAATTTTAGAAAAATCAGGACTGCAAAATTCAGTAGTTCATCGAGCATTAAATAGTATAATAGACAAAGGGTTAATAAGTTATATTTTGGAGGGAAAGAAAAAAATCTATCAAGCTACTAATCCTGAGAATTTTCATGATTTCATCAATGATAAAATAAAAAGGTTTGATGAAATACTTCCTGAACTGAAAAGAAAGCAACAAATCTCAAAGGCAATATCTTTCGCAGAAGTCTTTAAAGGAAAAAGAGGTATAAATCAGCTTTATACAACTTTGTTAAATTCTGGTGGAAAAGAATATAATACTTTTGGAGGTGGTTCTGAAGTTACCTATGATGTTATGGGGGAGAGCTGGTGGAAAAATTTACATGTAAAAAGAATATCTAAAAAGATCTCATGTAGACAGGTTTTTGATGAAACTATTAGGGGTTTTGGAAATGAATTGAACAAGAAACCTTTGACTAAAATACGATTTCTTTCAAAAGAATATGCGCAATTACAAGAAACAGTGATTATAGGTGAATACGTAGGAATTGCAATATTTACAGAAAATCCATATGGTGTCCTAATAAAGGACAAAGCAGTAGCTGAGGGATATAGAAAACAGTTTGAGATTTTGTGGAATAAAGCGACTACCTAGTTGATTATATGTTGATTTTGTGGAATAAAGTTTAAGCGAAGATTTATTAATAAATATGTATTAGATTTTAATATGTTGTCTAAAAAACAAGTAGATACACTCTTATTATATGTTAGGAAAAATAAAAGTCTTTAGTGTATATTTGTATGTGCACAATATAAGGAATTTTCTACTTTTTGTTGTGCCCATAACTCCTTATTTGATCTATAATTAATCTTAACACTCTAGAAATGTATTCTTTATAATTTCCTTTATCTGCTATATCTAGTGATTGATAATATTGCTCTCTCTTTTCAAAAGGTATAAAGAACATAGGAAATCCCCTTTTCATTAGAATGTAATTCATGATAGTTCTAGCGGTTCTTCCATTTCCATCCTCGAAAGGATGAATCCATGTTAGTTTTGCATGGACTAATGCAGCTAACTCAAAAGGATGCAACCTATTCTTATTTGCACTATACCATTTATAAAAATTGAGCATGTGCTTTTTTATTTCTATATGTGGTGGCGGAACATGAGTTGATCCTTGAATTTGGACATCAAAAAATCTTATTCTTCCACCATATACAACACCAGTATTTTTTGTTAAAATACCATTGACTTTTTCTAGAAATTTAGTGTTTAAGTTTCCATCATATTTTTTAACATAATCTAAACATTCTTTTCCGTTTATTGCTTCATTATAATCCTCTGCCCTTATCCCAGAAGGGATTACCTTATCCTTTAGAATTAAAGCAGTTTGCCTTAAAGTCAATCTATTTCCCTCGATAGCGTTGCTATGATAAGTGAATCTTATTACAAAATCTTCATTAAGCTTTTCCTTAACACTTTTTGGAATTTGTTTTAGCCATACGCTATAACTTTTTTTTAGATCTTGTAAAGTTTCGGCATCATGTTCTGAAAGATATGTATAATTTTTTATAAATGGCTTTGCCTTTTTTTCTATTTCTTGAGCATATTTTTTTAGTTTTTCTTTTGAAGGTTTTTTATCACCCAAGAAAATACGTATTTTTTTCCACTTAGTTAGGCTTAACCTTATATTTTTTGTGAGGTAATAATATTCTTTTTTGTTCCTTTTTATAGTTTCTATGTAAGTCATGTATATATGTGAGGGCACACAATATATAAATCTTTCGGTTATTTGTGCACATATATTCATACTATTTTTTGAGTTAATCTCAGGTTTTTTATTATAGGACAGCCTGAACTATTAAGCGAAGATTTATTAATAAATATGTATTAGATTTTATTATGTTGTCTAAAAAACAGATAGAAAATCTTGTGGGTTCTGTTAAAAAGAATAAGAAGTATGGGTTTATTTCTAAAGAATTGATTAGAGAAGAGATTTTAAGGTATTTCAGAATTAATCCTAAATCTGTTAGGTTTTTGGATCATGAGAAATCTGATAAATTTAAAGGAATTGTAAAATCTATCAGAGCTAAATTGCATTTGGTTTATGGCTCTTTTCAGACAAAATCAAAAGATAAAAGAAAAGCTTTTCTAAAGGAGATTAAAGGTAAAGATGATTATAAAACTCATGATAAGATTTTGTCTGGTTCTGTTTCTTCTAGTGAAAGATTAAAAGATTATAAAAAATTGTATAAAGATATTTTTAAGATAACTGGAAATCCAAAAAAGATATTAGATTTGGGTTGTGGATTAAATCCTGTATCTTATCCTTATATGGGTTTAGATGAGTTAAGTTATTCTGCTTATGATATTGATAGAGAAGATTGTGATTTTTTAAATAAATATTTTATTTTAATGAAACAATATTCTAAATTAAAAGGGAAAGTGTATGTTGGTAATTTAAAGAATTCTTTTAGAAAACTTCCTAAAGCTGATGTTTGTTTTATGTTTAAATTTCTTGACCCTTTAGAAGAAAAAGGGCATAAATTAAGTGAAGAGATTATTAAATCATTAGATTGTAAATATATAATTGTTAGTTTTTCTACAAAAACAATTTCAGGCAGGAGAATGAGATATCCTTATAGGGGATGGATAGAAAAAATGTTGAATAGGATTAATCTAGAATTTGATAGATTTAATTTGGAAAACGAAGTTTTTTATATAATACATAAATCTTAGAAAATATGACTTCATTGGTTGCTTGTCTTGGAGATGAAAAAGGAACAGTACTTCATGTAGCTAAGATTATAGAAGGGAAAGAGTGGGATAAAGTTTTTTTGATAACTGATAAAAAGGTTAAGGATTTGTTTGATAATAAAAATGTTAAGATTATTTTGATTAATCCTAATAAATTTCTTTCTGAATTGGTTGAAGAGATAAAATCAAAATTAGATGGTCAGATAAATGATACAGAAGTGGCTTTAAACATGATTTCTGGTGATGGAAAACAGCATATGGCTGTTTTGTGTGCTTTGTTAAAGCTTGGATTAGGAATAAGGATGGTTGCTTTGACAAAACAAGGTGTAAAAGAGATTTAGTTTTAATCCTGTTCGTGTTCTACAATTCCATATAAATTAAATAACACTTTATCAACAGCTTTAAGAAGATTATCCCCTTTACCCTGGAGTGTGATACAGTTATCTTTTAGTGTTACTTTTGTTATTTCATCGCTTTTGATGAATATTACTCCTTCATCTGTATTATCACATGTTATTATTGGTCTTTTATAGCATCCTTTTGTTATATTTCTATAACATGCTGGTGTTATTTTTACTCCCATAACTTTAACTAGGCTTAATCCTAGTTCTGCTGCTCCTAGTCCGATTAAACTTATGTTTTTTTCTAGAGGATCGAAAGTTACATAGAATTTGGTTGTGTCTAACTCTGTGTTTAAATGCCCTATAACAGGAACATCTATTACATCTAGAGGTCCGTAATGGAAATGTGCATTGTATAGTACATCTCCTCTTTGCCATTTTGTGTGCCATAAATTGTCTTGGTAGATAAATACAAATCCATTATACATATATCCGTGTTCTGTATTGCCTTTTTCAATAATTTCTTCTGTAATGTCGTTAATATCGTCTGGACCAAATAACTTTATACCTATTAATACTAAACCAAGAATTACTACAAATGATACAATCGTGATTATTGAGTATAGTAATGATTTGTTTTTTTTGGTTTCTTTTTGTTCTTCTTTTTCCATTTTAGATAATTCCAAATACCCCATATGCTAGTCTATCTTTTAGAGCTATAACATCTTGTTCTGATCTTGCTTTAATAATAATACAATTATTTTCTTCATAGATTTTTGTTTGGTTTGATTTTTCAAATAATAAAACAGGAATATATTGTGTGGCGCCTTCACATGTTATGATAGATGTGTTGAATTCGTTCTCTGTTGTAAATCCTCCTCTTAAAAAATTGTTATTAAGTGCTAAAAGTTGTGCAAGATTGTATTGAGCTAGAGCTATTGCTTCTTTGAATGAGCTGTTAATATTTGATGTTGTGTCTATTTGCGGGCTGTTTTTTATTCTTTCAATAATATTTGGAGTTATATTAATATGTTCAACCTGCAAAGGAGAATAATCAAATATAACATCATAGTTATTTATTTTTGTTTTCCATCTGTTTGTTATTTGGTTGAATTTAAAATCATTATATTCAAATTTTGTTTGGTCTTCATAACCACTACCAATCATATAACCTAAAACACTTAGTGTCATAATCATAACTATAAACAGGCTCATATAGAGTCTTTTCTTTTTTTCTCTTTTGTGTTCGTGTCTTCTCATGTTAGTGTGAAAATTTTATGGTTTATATTCTTTTTGGAAAAACCAAAAGGTATATATACTAGTAAATATATATTTTTTTATTAATTATATTAAAAATATATATAATAAAATATATAATAAAATGTCTTCAAACAAATCTATTCTACAGTTTCCAAACAAGAAACAATTTATGATAACTGTTCCTATGGGGATTACTTTGGCTAAGGGTTGGAAAAAAGGGGATTGTTTAGAATTTTCTATTAATAACAAAGGAGAGATTATTATCAAAAAATCAAAATGAAAGATATAATAATAAAACTTGATAATGTGTGGAAGATTTATGAGATGGGAGATGTCAAGGTAAATGCATTGCAGGGAATTAATTTAGATATAAAAAGAGGGGAGTTTGTTGCAATTGAAGGTCCTTCTGGTTCTGGCAAGTCAACTGCTATGAATATGGTTGGTTGTTTGGATATACCTACTAAAGGCCGTATATTTTTGGATGGAAAGGATATTTCTCATTTAAGTGAATCAAATTTGGCCGGGATAAGAGGCAAAAAGATTGGATTTATTTTTCAACAGTTTAATTTGCTGCCAACCCTTTCTGCTCTTGAAAATGTCATGCTGCCAATGATATTTCAGAATGTTGAAAGGAAGAAAAGAATTGAGAAAGCAGAAAAATTACTTAATATGATGGAATTAGGAGATAGAATTCATCATAAGCCAACAGAGTTGTCTGGAGGCCAACAACAGAGGGTTGCTATAGCAAGGTCATTATGCAATGATCCTGAAGTTATTCTTGCTGATGAGCCTACTGGGAATCTTGATACAAAAACCGGTTTGAGTGTTATTAATTTTTTAGCTGATTTAAATAAAGAGGGTAAAACAATAATTATGGTTACTCATGATCGTAATGTGGCTGGAAAAGCCCATAGAATTAAGTTTTTAAGAGATGGTAAGATTGTTAAAAGAAAAAGGTGATAAAAAATGGAAATAAAAAAAATTGGGATATTAATTGTAATTTTTGTTTTAATTAGCAGTTTTGTAGCTGGTGTTGAGATTGTGCCAAGAGGGGATTCTATAGAGATAAGACATACAGCAAATTGGGATATTAATGAAGTTGATAATTATTTGGTGAATCAGAATCCTGATCCTGCAGAGCCGGGGGGTTATGTGGAGTTGAGGTTTAAAGTAGAGAATATTGGAGCTGATTATGCTAATGATGTTATGTTTGAGTTAGTTCCTACATATCCTTTTACATTAGACAGAGGGATGTCTGCTATAAGGAAAGCAGGAGAGATGCATATGAGCCAGGTTGGGGAAGAAGCCTTTATGCTGTACTACAAATTAAGAGTTGATAAAGATGCTGTGGAAGGGGATAATCCTATAAAATTAAAGTATACTAATGATGGTGGTTTCACATGGGTGCAGGTTGAATTTGATGTAAGGATTCAGACCCATGATGCAGTACTAAATGTTGAATCTGTTGAATCAGATCCAGAAGAGGTTACGCCAGGGTCAACAATTACCTTAACTGTTAACTTAGAGAATATGGCAGATTCTTTGCTAAAAGATGTTAGAGTTAATTTAGGGATTTTAACAAAAACAACAACAACAACTTCAGTAATCACAGATGAGCTTCCATTTACTCCAATTGGTTCTACAAATGAGAAATTTATAGAGAACATTGGTGCACATGAATCAAAAGATATAAGTTTTAAGCTTATTGCAGATGCAGATGCAAGCTCAAAAGTATATAAATTGCCTTTGGTGATAGAATATTCTGATGGGTTAGGTACAAATTATACAAAAACTTATTATACAAGCCTTATTATAGGAGAACGGCCAGATTTGGTTACATCAATAGATAGTTCTGAGATAGTTTCAGCAGGTGAAGTTGGTGTTGTATCTTTAAAATTTACAAATAAGGGTTCGTCTGATATTAAGTTTTTGTATGTGGAGTTGATGCAGAGTGAAAAATATGATATTATTTCGCCAGCTGCTGTATATGTAGGGAATATTGATTCTGACGACTATGAAAGTGTAGATTTTAACCTTTATGTAAAAAGAACAAGAGATAGAATGGTTCAACTTCCTCTAAGATTAGATTACAGGGATGCTAATAATAAGGTCTTTAAGAAAGATGTAATCCTTAATATGAAACTATACTCTTCTTCAGAAGCTAAGAAATATGGTTTAAAAGAGAGTAATGGTTTTTTTGGTAAATTCATACTCTTCTTATTGATTGCTGGGGGAGTTTGGTATTATAGAAGGAAGAAGAAAGGCAAAAAAGATCCAAAGATTGTTTCTAGAATTAAAGAAATAGTCAAGGAAAAACTTAAACGATGATAAAAGATTTTTTTATTTTTTCTATTAATAATTTAAAAAAAAGAAAGCTGAGATCATGGTTGACTATGATCGGAATATTCATAGGAATAGCTTCATTAGTATCTTTGATTGGATTAGGGGAGGGATTAAGACACGCAATAAATTCTCAATTTGGGTTTTTAGGAACAGATCTCTTAAGTGTAACTGCTTCAGGAGGTTTTGGCCCACCTGGGACAGGAGTTGTAGATCCATTAACAGATAAGGAATTAAATGCAATAAAAGGCGTACAAGGAGTAGAAGGTGCTGCTGGAAGGATTATTGAATCAGGAAAATTGGTTTTCAATAATATGGTTGGTTTTGGGTTTGCTGCAAGCATGCCTGATGGAGAAGAAAGAAAAGTAATGGAACATCTAATGAATATGGAAGCTCAAAAAGGAAGGCTCCTAAAAGATGGTGACAAGGGTGTTGTTTTTTTAGGGGCAAATTTTATGGAAGAAGATAATGGATTTGAAAAACCAATATTACCTGGATCAAAAGTTGAATTGCTGGATATAGAATTTAAAGTAATTGGAATTTTAGAAAAAAAAGGAAATATTCAGCTGGATGGTGCTGTTTTTGTAAATGAAGATGATCTCAGGGAATTAGTTGATAGAGAAGGGGATGATTATGATATAATGGCGGTGAGGTTTGATGAGGGTGCTGATGTTACAAAAATACAAAATGATATTGAAAAAAAATTAAGAAAAATAAGAGATGTAAAAGAGGGTGAAGAAGATTTTTCTGTTGAAAGTCCTGCCTCTGTACTGGAAAATGTGAATAATGTATTGCTTGGAATACAGATATTCATCTATATTATTGCCGGCATCTCTCTGTTGGTAGGGGGTATTGGAATAATGAACACTATGTACACATCTGTTGTTGAAAGAACCAAAGAAATAGGCATAATGAAGTCAATTGGTGCAAGAAATTCAAGTGTATTTTTGTTGTTTTTTATTGAATCTGGTTTTTTAGGGTCAGTTGGGGGGGTAATTGGCGCTGTATTGGGTTTTTTATTAGCAACTGGTCTTGTGTTTGTAGGTAAATTATTTTTAGGATCCGGCCTTATATCTGCGCACATCACTCCTGAACTTATTATAGGATCTATCTTATTTTCGTTTATACTTGGTTCATTTTTTGGAACACTTCCAGCTATCCAAGCTTCAAAATTAAATCCAGTAGATGCTTTGAGACATATAAAATGATAGAAGACATTTTAAAATATTCAATATCAAACTTATGGCATAGAAAACTTAGAAGTTTTCTTACAATTTTATCTATTCTAATTGGTATTACAGCAATCTTTGCTTTGATTAGTTTTGGCCAGGGAATTAATAGTTATATGAATCAATTTGGGGAGGAGATGGGGACAGATAAAATATTTTTAATGCCTGGCGGAGGCATTACTAATGCCCCTGGAACAAGCAACATCTTATTTACAGAAGATGATATTGATTTTCTTAGAAAAATAAAAGGTGTTGATGAAATAACCGGAATGTTGATTACTTCAGGCAAAATAAAATTCAAAGATTTCAAAGAAAAATATCCTTTTGTTATTGGTTTATCTACTGAAAGCAGCGAAAAAAAATTAGTAGAAGAAATGTTTGGAGGAATAGAAATTACAGAGGGCAGAATTCTAAAAAAAGGGGATGTCTTAAAAGCTACTGCAGGTTATAGCAATAGTGTTCCGAACAAGATGTTTAAGAAACCTATTTCTGTAGGAGATAAGGTTGAAATAAATGATGTTAAAGTTGAGGTTGTTGGATTTTACGAGGAAATAGGAAGCCCGACAGATGATGCTCAGTTCTATATTTCACAAGAAGGGTTTACAGAAATATTTGAGATAGAGGATTATGAGTATGTTTACATAAGGGTCTCTCCTGATCAAAATCCTTCTTACGTAGCTGAAATAGTAAAGGAAAAGTTCAGAAAACACCGTGGTCAAAAGGAAGGGGAAGAAGATTTTACTGTACAGACGTTTGAAGATATGATGGAAATATTCACAAATATAATTGGTATACTAAATGGTGTTTTGGTTTTAATTGCTTTAATATCTGTAGTTGTTGCTGCTGTTAATATAGCAAATACAATGTATGCTTCAATTTTAGAAAGAACGCAGGAAATAGGTGTTATGAAATCAATTGGTGCTCGTAATAGATTTATATTATTAATATTTGTGATAGAATCCGGCTTGCTTGGATTAATTGGTGGTATTGTTGGTGTTTTCCTTGGTTATTTGATTGCTAAAGGTGGTGGGTTTATAGCAGCTTCATATGGTCTTTCAATGTTAAGACCGGCTTTTCCTTTGTGGCTTATTATTGGCTGTTTGTTATTTGCATTTTTAGTTGGAGCAGGCTCTGGTTTAATTCCATCTATACAGGCTTCGAAACTAAAACCTGTAGATGCTTTAAGATATGAGTAAAAAGAAAAAAAGAATTATTTTAGTTGGTCTAAAAATTCTAGTTCTTTAGCTCTTGCAACTTTTGATTTATCGTCTATATCTTTTACAGCTTTGTCTATTTCATCCCAAACATCATCTGTAATTTCTGTCTTTTCCTCAGAAGGAATTTTGGCTTTAATACCTCTTAATTTTTCAGCTATATCCCTGTGGGCTGCTGTTGCTTCTTGGATTTTAGTAAGTGCATCGTCTCTTATAGAAGAATCAAGACCTTTTACTTTACTATAACTCCAGGTTTCGAGGTTTTTTGTTCTTGTTTCTATTGTTTTGATTTTTTTAACTGCTGTTGCTAGTGCTCCTTTGTTTTTTGTAGAAACTGCTTTGTGTAGATTGCCAATTAGTCCTGTTATTTGATTAAATTCTGGACCCCCCCTTCTTCTCCACCATGATGCGACTTTTCTTCCGGTTTCTTTAGTGCCTTCTGGTAATTCTGATGTTTTTCCTTCTACTGCAGATCCAGCAGAAAACATACGGATAAAAAAGTAAAATGTCATAATAGCAAAAATCCATGTAGCAAAGGATGCTATAGAACCAATAACACCCCAAACACCTTCAGCTCCACCGGATATTATTGCTCCATCAGAAATTTTGTATACTAAACCCCATAAAAGCATAGAGATAAAAAATCTAATTCCAAAATGGGCTTTTGTTGGTTGTGTAAATACTCCTAATATTAAATATGCTCCAAAACCAATAGGAACTGCCAATAATACAAATAAGATAAATCCCCCATAAGTTTGAGCTGCTATTTTAAGTAAGTCCCCTGGTATTGCAATAACAGATATTATTGATATGACAATAGAAATAACTATTCTTGGATTTTTTGCCATGTTTCCAATAGGAGGAAGTTGAGAAGCGCCATATAGTGCTGCAAATATTAATATTGCAAATAGCAATCTCATCATTATAATGTCATCGGCTAAACTTGTAGTTCCATCGCTTGCCCCAAATAAACCTTGAATTAAATCACTATTTTTTATGGTTAAAAAAAGATCTCCATCTTGACCTAATGATTCATTTGGATCACAAGCAGTGATAGAGAATAAAGATAATAAGCAAAGAATTACAATGAATAGTCCCTTTTTTTTCATCTAAAGCACCTTATGTTCAATTATCTTTAATAATATTATGTTTATTATATAAATATTTCTATTATGGTGAAGTGAAAACAAATTTCCGAAATATTTATATAGAAAAGAGTTAATTTAAGTATTAATAAAAAAAACAGGTGATACTAATGAAACTTTTTAAAAATAAAAGAGCACAACTAGGTTTTATTGAACTTAAGTTTTTCTTTATAGGGTTTGTATTGGGTATTATAATTGCATTGGTTTTAGTGTATTTAGGAACAAAAGGCATTATACCTTTTAAGATTCCGGTTTGTTAAAATGGGAATTTTTGGATGGTTATTTCGGAGAAAGAAAAAAGAATTAGCTCCTCAGCAACCTATTAAAAAAAGTGTTGTTTCTAAAGGTGGTCCTTTAACTAAAAATCTTTCTGCTAATTTGGGTGTGATTTCCAATCACTTAAGTAATTTAGGTGAAAAAGCTAGAGAAGTTAGTAAACAAGAAGGCGTTAGAAATGTCAGAGGAAACTTGTACAAGGCTAAAAGAAGTGTTCAGATAGCTATTCGTAAACTAAATAAATAGAATTCTACTTTATTTCTACTTTAGTAGCTAGGCTTTGTCCTGGCATTCCTCTTTCAAATATTACTCTGATATTTCCTTTGTTGCCGTGGGGGCTTGCTACTTTTCCTTTGATTTCCTTGTCAGCAGGACTTTTCCATATGACTTCTTTTCCAACTAAAGGCTCTGCTTTTTCTCTTGAAGAAACGCCTTCTACATTAATAATCATGTGATTGTTTTTTTGTACATGTCTGCTTAGTCTGAAATTAACAATTGTTCCTTTCATGATATGAGTGGAAATTTGGGGTATTTAAAAAGCTATCGTTTCAAGAGGTTATTTGGGTATATTCTTAGAAACCGAAAGGTTTATATATTATTTATTACTATATAATAGTAACATAGTTTATAGTAGGTAATATTATGCCAGTTGAAGAATATTTAGAATTAAGGGAAAGTGCAAAAATAAAGGTAGATACGCAAGAGTTAGCTGTAAGAGAAGCTTTTATTGCTGCTGCAAATTCAATTAGAGGGACAGATGGTTCTGTTGATTATTCTATATTAGAAGAAGAGGTTAATAGAGATGCTTTTGAAGATGCTTTTGGTAAATCGATAAATACTGCAATCAATAGAGATTATGGTGCTACAACAACTGATGTGATAAAACAGGATCAACTTTGGAAAATGTATTGTGGATTTGATGCAGCAAGTTTCTATAATTTTGTGAAGCAGACAGGAAGCGATTTGGAATTAAAAATTTTTGAAAAGGTAGTTGATGAGCAATTTAAACCTATTAAACAAAGTTTAATGAATAGTGCAATAATGAATGGTTTAACTGAATATGATGGACAGAATATTGTGAATTATTTAAAAGAAGATCCAGTAAATCTTCCTGCTATTGAACTTATTGATGTGAACATGCTAACAAATGTTTTAGATATGTCTAAATTATTAGAGGAATATTTAGGAGATAAAGGAGTAGTAACTCCTCAATTCGTTGAAAATCAACCTTATGCTAAATTAGCTAAGTAAATTTTCTTTTTTAAAAACAAAACATTTATATTGAATAGTAGTTTTTCCTCTTGTAAGTGATATAAATGCCTAAAGATGATAATACTCCTAAATCTGTTAAAAAGTATGAAGCTTTAAAGAAAAAAGCAAAAGAAATTCTTGATACAACTACCTTATCTCATACTGAGGCTTATACTATTGCTGCAGATGCTGTATTAAGAGATGAAAAAGGGATTGTACATTATGATCGTTTAGAAAAAGGTGATATACAAAAGAAGTTTGTTGATCAGATGGTTGGTCATTATATCCAGAGAGCTAATGAATATTTTGGTATGAATATTAATCCTGAAGATAGAATGCAAGTTGATCAATTATTAAAGGCTTATTCTGGTGTTACTAAAACACAACTTGAAAAAAATTTACAAACATATGGTAAGAATTATACAGTTAAGAGTCACGAGGGTATGAGAGATGAATTGGTAAAAGAGGTTGCAAAACAGCTTAATACATCAGCAGGAGCACATTTAAAAGATGAAGATGCTGCAGATTTTGTTAAGCATATGGATATTGAAGATATTGTTGATGCTAGTAAGATGAGAGTAGAAGATATATTATATTTACATGGTGCTTATAAATCAGGAGGAGATGCATTAACACATAAAAGCATAAAGAATTTTTACCAAGCACAAGGATTACCTGAACCAGTACATTTGAAGAAAAAAGAAGCAAAGAAGAAGTATAAGAAAGCTGATTAATTTTTTTCTATTGTTTTTATAAGATATATTCTATAAAAAGTTATCAAAGGCATTAGAATGATTATTCCTGCTATTATTGTTGATGCAAAACTTAGTGAGAATAACTGAACTATAAACTTAGCTATCCAAAATGAGACAACTATTATTAAATACGCTATTATTATTTTGAAATCTTTAATCCCTATTTTGAATATATTTTTTAGGAACTCCTTTAATTTGTATTTATAGGAGATTGAGTAGCCTATGAATAAGAAATACAATAGGATTATTGATATTATAATTCCAATTGCGTTTACTAAAGATTGACTAACAATTGGAGTTGATGTTAATAGGTTTTTTAGAGTTATTTCAAAAAAGAATTTTGCAAGAATAGCTATTAATATTATCCATATTATATTTAGTGTTAGGAAATTTAGAGAATATTTTTTTATGTTTACTTTCTTTTTAACACATTTAGTTGCCAAAAACCAATTTATTCCCTGGAAGATTGTCCATAGGATAAAAACAACTAAAACGATCTGCAGTAAAATTAAGACTATATGAGTTAGAGCTGATGCTAGTTGAGTTTGTTGTGCAATCATAGCAGAAGTATCTGCTGCTGGTGTTGATTGGATTGTTGCAAGGTTTTGCAGGTATGGAATTGCTTTTGTCGTGAAGATGCTTCCAATAAATCCTACTAAAAATAAGAATATTAAATCTAGTAGGATTGGAATGGCCAAGTAAAAAGGAGATTTTGTAAGTAGTTCAAATGATTGTTTTAGGTTGTTTGTTTGGAGTTTTGTTTGGTTCATTTTTTTAAGATAGCCAATTTACAATTGTTTCATCCCATCATTACCAAAAGCAAAGAATATATAATTTCCTCTTACAATCATTTTTGGAGGGAATGAAATTTCTTGTTTAACCCATAATATCATTCTTCTTAACTATGTTTTATTCGTCTTGTGCTCCTATTTTTGTGTTATTGATTTTAAAGCTGCCTTCTTCTATTTGTTTTACACCATCACATTTAGCAACTGTTTTTGATTTTGCTCTTTCGTTTTCTGTTTGAGGTCTGTAGATTGTTAAAGTATAATATAGTTCTTTTAATGTTGCTGTTGATGTAGTGCTTGTTGAAATTCTTCTATCAACATGGATAGGATTATTACACTTGATGTTAGCTAAATTTTTAACCTCAAGATAAAAACTTTCACAATTTTGTTTGCCTTCTTGACTAAATATACAATCATATGATACGGGTGGGTTGCTTTGAGCAAAAGAACCTTCATAAGTTCCTTCTTCAATTGTAAATATATATTGTCCATTATCCTCTCTACATGATATTCTCCCATCAGTATCACAATCTAATACATCAATGCCAATACTTTGGACGTCTTTAGGCTCGATAAAACAATTATAAGAACTTTCTCCACTAAACCAACTATCTTTTATTTCAATTTGTCTAAAAGTGTAGGTTTTTGATGTTGTATCATCAATTATTTGTTCAGCAGTAAATATGACATTATCTCCATCTTTTATTTCTAAGACTGCAAAGAAGTTTCTTGAATCTTCTCTTCCTGATTTGCTTTCTTTCTTTGCTTCAAATGAAAACTTAAGTTCTTTATCTGCATCATACTGTAGTTCTTCTCCTTCTTTAATTATTCTACTATTTACCTTTAAGTCCGGACTATCTTTAATACAGGCTGTTGTTGGTTCTTCAAATACACTACATCTGTATGTTCCAGTTAGGATATCGAATGAACAGTGTGCAAATGGTTCTCCACCAATCTGGCTTAATTCTCTTTCGACTGTTTCTTGTTGAATTTGTCCTTTATTATTTAAATAATCGTATGTAACTCTTGCTTTGTCATACCTTACTTTTGAATCATACATATCATAACTTACTGAAACATATGCTTCTTCATTAAGGATTTCTGATTGATCTAGTCTTCCGTTTCCGCCGAAAGCGTTTGTAACATCTTTTGTGATTTCTTCACCACTATATGCACAATCACATCTTCCATTTTCAAAATATCTTGAGTCACATGAGTTGTCTGTTGAGCATACTAAATCAACTTCATATCTCATATCATCTGATCCTGAAACTATCATTAATCCGAGATGATAGACATGATTTGTGATGCCATCTATTGGGTTGTAACCAACAAATCTTCTGTTAGCTGGCATAAGCGCTACTGTGCTTTTGACAGGCATTTCAATTGCCTGTTCTGCCATTGACATAATGTCAATGTCTGTGTCTGCTCCAAAGAAACCCATACATGCTGAATGTAGGATTTTTTTGTCAACAAACATAACATTAAACAGATTAGTATCTCCATAACGGTTTTGGATGGTTTGTTGAACTTCTGCACCACTTCCTACAATGCCTTTGAAGAATCCTAGGTTGCCGCTTCCTCTCTCTGTTCCAAATCCAGAGTATCCTTTAAAGCATGAAAATAAACCATAGACAAAGTCGCAAACATAATAACTTAGTGTGGCTTGACAGACCCCACTAGAACCATCTCCTGTAATTAGTATTGTCTGGAAACAATTGTTTATTAATCCGAGTATTTTCTTGTACATCTTTAGATAAGAATATGTTCCAGATAAGCATACACTTTGTACACTTCTGAAAATACTATCTGGTGGATTAATTATATATTCATCTGAAAATCCTGAGCAAGCTTCTCTAACTATTTGTTCTGGTACGAAAATCTTTTTAGACTTAGTAGATGTTCTTGGTGTTTTAATAGGAATCCTATCTTCTTCTTTTATTGTTGATGGTTCAATATAATTAAAAGTATCTTCTTTGTACCAATGCTTTTGTCCACTTGAATCTTGAATTTTTTGAACTTTTATTTCTTCACCATTACTTGTAATAGTTTTTGAAGTTCCACTTATTTTATAGTTTTGTGGTAAATTTTCTTTTTCAAACCCTTCTAATGTTTGGACAGGTACGAAAGATGTTAATGATTCTAATGAAACTTCTGTTTCAAAAGATGGCCAATAAGCTTGTTTGTATTTATAACTTTCATCAACATTATATTTATTACATCTTTCAAACCTTATGATGCTATTTGTGTTTTGAACATCAGTTAAACTTATTCCTTTAGTTAAAGATAGGTTATCACTTAAAACACGACTATCTGTCAAAGAGACTCTACGTTCCTGTTTAGGTATTCCTTCCCAAACAAGTGTTTTAAAGTCTGTTTGTTGATCTACATCTTTCTTAGAATCGTATTTTGGATTGGGTTCAAGGATATACCATCCATCATTACCAAAATTTATCTGTCTTTGTTCGTTTTCGCCTGGTTTGCAAAGTTTAAAATCAGATATACCCCTCCATGCTTCACTGAATGATGTGTCTTTTGTTGAATTTACAAGTCTTTCAGATTCTTTTAATTCATTCATCATTATAGCACCAGCATCCCATTCCTGCATATATTCATTGTCACAACATAATGAGTCTGATTGAATTGGTTTTCCATCTTTACCAACTAACCCTTTTGGTGCGTTTTTACATCTTTTATCTTCTCCAGGTAGATCCTTTTTATAATCTGCTTGTGGAACACCTTCGCAATTTGAGTTAGGATTATCCTTATTTTGTTTTATATAAGTTTCATAGCTTGGAACTGCTGGGCATAATACTCTATCACATGTCCAGTGCATATATTGTTCAAATGTTTTAGTACTTATTTTTGAAGTTAAACATGTATTACATTTTCCTTCTCCTCCTTTATCTACATCATCAGTGCAAGTTAATCCACCTTCTTTAATAGTACATTGACAGTCTTTAACATTAACATCTCCTAAACAAGCAAATCCTTCTGAGGCCTTTTTAACATAGAACCCTGCCCACATACCAAAACAACCTAAAGTGGTTAGTTTAAGTGCTGTTTCAACTGGACCTAAAACAGCATCAATACCTTCGATTGTTGCATTAAGGAAATCAACTGAACTTTCTAAAAAAGCATTTGGAATCATATCAGGAGGAATTCTTGGCTGTATTAAGACTTCTACATCCATACATTCTTTTTGTGTGTGTGTTTCTTGTCTTTCTCTAAATTCATCTCTAATTCTTACTTTTCTTTTTTGTTCATAATCTATCATAAAAGTCAGAGGGATTCTTACACAACCTGCTTTTTCTAAGTAACTTGTATCAGTAAAAGGAACATTGAAGCATTGTCCTTGATTATGCTGAGATAAATTTTTCTCTTTTTCATATGTTGTCATTTCATCGCTAGGATCTGGGTCTTGTGCTTTAAGATCAATTAAAACATATCCTTTATCAAATTCATCAGACCATGCATCATCATATATCTGCGAAACCCAGTCGTCAAATGTTTTTTCAAGATCTGCACTCATATCCATAGGATATCCTTCTCTTATGTCAATATCTGCTATTGCTGGTTTTGGTCCTGAACCTCTCCATATCAAGTCAACACTAAAGCTTATTTGAGCCATTCCTTCTAAAAGATGTCTTGGTGTTATTTCAGCTGGCATGACATCATCTACAATTATTCCCCAATCTCCTCCACCACCGCATAAAGAGTATAATATTTCATCTCCTTGTCCTGGATCATTTCTTAATCCAACTTTATCTGTTGCAACTATCTTTATGTTGTTTCTCCATGCTGTGCCTGTTCTTATCAGCATTGATCGTGTCTGATATGTTGGAGATTCTATGTCATAAGCATAATCAGGATCTCTTCTTAATTCTATATCGATAGAAAAAGTTCCATTTTCTGTGCTTGCACAGTATTTAGATTCTCCAAAAATATCCTCAGCACTTTCATCTACCTCTTCTTCCCTATATGTTTTAACATCAATTTCGCTATTAACATAAATACAGACATATGTTTCTTCACTTACTGTTCCTGTTATTGTAATATCTCTTACATAACTTGGAGTTATGCTGTCAATATTTGTATCAAGAATTTCAGGTGGTTCTGAATCGTGGTAGATTCTATGAATCTTTTGAATAGAATTTCCTGCTCTATCGATTGCTTCAATAACTATTTCATTTATACCCTGCCTTAATGTTATTTCTTCTCTAAAACCAGGATATTGTTGCTGAAGAGAGTATGCTGGTGATTGCTCTCCTGTCATACATTCTATGTTTTCTGGTTCAACATCTTCATCGTATACAAGACCACCTTCTATTGTTTTTTGGTTTATGTATACTTTTTGTCCAATATTACAGCTTGTATCAACAGCAACAATTGAATATGAATATGTTTTACCAGAACTAACCAAGTAATCATCCAGATAAGGGGATGTGACTGTTGTTCCGATTGGTATATCATCTCTGTAGATAATATATTCATTAAAGTCTTCATCTTCTACATCTGTCCATGCTAGTAAAATGCTGTTTTCTTTTGCTTCGTCAACATGGAGGTTTGATATTTTTCCAGGAGGTGTTGTGTCTTTTGCTTGTGATAATGAGATGTAGATATCAATATCGACTAATTCGCTTGAAGAGCCTTCTATGATTAGAGTTGGGTTTGATGTTTGAATTGGTAGATCTGGTATATCTAATATAGGTGGTGCTAGGTCTACATATATATTGTATGTTTGTTCTTTTGTATTGCCAATAGAATCTTCAATAATAACTTTTAATGTATTGTTTCCAGATGAAAAACCAGGTACATCAAACTGAATTTCGCCATCCTGGTTTCTTACCATTCCTATTAAACCTTTGTAGATGTTATTTGCAAAGAATCTTACTTTTGTATGAGGTGTTACTGTTCCAGAAACAGGAATGACTGCTTTGTTAGATATAGTAGGAACATTTAATTCTATGTTTAATTCTATAATTTCAGTTGGGGTAAAAGCATCATTATCTGATTTTTCAGCACAGTTTCCATCTAAATCACATGCAATTATTTTGTATTGGTATGTTGTGTCGTTTTGCAGGTTAGTTAGTGTTACTGAATGTGTTTGAGTGTGATCTTGGGATGATTTTATTTGATCAAAGCTTGCAATTCCATAAACTATTGTTGAGTTTGCATCTTCATTTGTTATAAATTCTATTGTGACTGAATCTAGTGAAATTGAGGATATTGATACGTTTTGTATTGTGGGCGGTGTTGTGTCTGGAGTTAGTGTTGTTCCGTATAATTTATCTGATAATTCTCCTTCAACAAAATCTTTATTTATAGCACTAACTTCATACATATATCTTGTTGAACCATCTAATCCTGTATCTAAATATGTTACTTGTGTTTTAGATGATATATTTGTTACAAATTCTCCATTTCTATATATCAAGTAGCTTTGGAAATATGGAGATAGTGATTGCTGCCATGTTATTTCTATGCTTCTTGGTGTTATATCTTTGCTTGTTATATCTTGTATTTTTTCTGGTGCTGGTGCTGGTTGTGTTTTGATTTTAGTGACTGTAGAAGCGTCACAACCATCTCCTGTACAGGATTCAATTCTATAATAATAATCTTGATTTGTTCGTAAAGGAGATATTATTATTGAATGGTTTGTTGTTGTCTGTTGGCTTTGTTTTGTTAATTCAATATAGCTGTCTCTTCCATAATCAACTATTGAGTTAGAAAGAACATCTGTCTGCCATGTTACATTTAATGAATTGTGTGTTGTTGAGGCTTGGATATTGCTTAAGACTGGTTTATCTGCGTAAACATCTGCAACATAAAATGGCAAGAACAGTATTAGTTCTATACAAAACAATGCTGCTAGTTGTGATACCTCTTTTTTCATTCTAGTTCTGGTTTTAGTGTTTGTTTATATGTGTTATCTTCTTCTAAAAACTTTATCATTTCTGATTCTTGTTCTTTGTTTAGCGGCTTAGGTAAGTAGTTTATGACATGGAAAACAATTCTTTTGTTATCTGCTATGTCTCTATAATCTAGACTCCAGTTTCCTTTATATCCACCAATAAATATTCTATCTTCTTCATCAAACAGCATTATGTCTACTTTGTATTTGCTGTTTTGCTCTATTAGATCTATTGTTGATGGGTTGTTTTCTAGTGGATATTTTCTGTAGAAAACTAGGTCTGGATCATCATAACTTTGAAGTTCAATGATTGTTGAGTATGGTTTTTCTATTATTTCATCATCTCCTATGTTTCCATAATTATAATCGTTTTTTACAACTTCAAATCTGAATGTTTTTAGTTTTCTTAGATCTACATCAATATCTGTAGAATCTAAAACTTGTTGTTGATCTTCTAAGTAACCTGGTTTTTCTGCTTTAATAAAACCATTTGCACAAGAGCTTGGTAGTTGTGTTCTTAGTCTATATGCTCCTTGGTCTGCTTTTGTTGTTCCAAGATTGCATGTAAATCTAAAGCAGTTGTAGCTTATGTTGACATCTTTTAATTCCATATTACTTATCCCATACTCATCTAATCCTAATGCTCTAATATCATAAGTTGGTCCTGTTAGGTCTTCACACTCTCCAATAAAGTCTCCTCCTGCCATAACATATAATGGATTTATGAAGCCTGCTTTGTCTGGCTCATTATGATTTATCATAACAGGGAAAGCGAATCTAAAGACATAACCTTGGTTATTGAATGATTTATCATCTCTTACCATAACTTCAATTGGATATGTTACATCGTATGTAAAATGGTGTGTGTTTATGCATAAGAAACTTAAAAATTGTTCAGATGCGCTTTGTTTTGTTGACCTCATAATGCCTCCTTCGCTTGGTCTGACTGTCATGTCCATTCCCCAAGTTGGACTGTATAAGAATCCTGCTCTTAGATCTGTTGGTCTTGTTCTTACATCAAGTAAGTAGTGTGAATAATCATAAGCATCTTCTGGTGCTTTTTGTCTTGGTCTTCCTCCTTGATAGATGTCTTCCATTGTGTATTTTTGTAAATTTTCATAGACTTCTTCATCTTCTAAGAATCCTGTATAATCTGTATTTCTTATTCTTACCTTAGGTACATTATAATATATCATATCCTGTAATTCATTTCTTACATCCCTTACTCTCCATTTATTGGCTTTGCATGTGAATTCCAAGCCGTTTAGTGGAATATCTTTGTTCATAGCAATCCAATCAATTGTCATGTCTTCAAAATATGTCTGAGAGTTCTCAGCTTCCAGTATTTGCTTTGCTAATTCGTATGTTTTTTTGAGTCTTACATTAACTATTGTGTGGAATTGTGAAATTCTTGTTTGTTCGTCTGTTGCTTTATTTTTTACAATTATATTGTAGACCATCTTTATGTCTAGATTCTTTTCTGCTATTATTGTTTCAACTTCAATTTCATCTTCTTCTTCTAAATTGTAATCTCTTTCAAAGACTTCTAGGTTTACGCATTTTTTTATATTGTCTTTAATATAATCTGAAAGTTGGTTTTGCATTACATCGATAGAAGGAATAAAGCTTATTCCATTGTAGGACCAATAGGGTATTTTGATGAAGCTCCCTGGTGTTAGTTCTACATATGCTCTGTTTAGAGTTACTTGGTTTGGTAGAGTTATGTATCCTCCCTGCATTCCTGCTTTTATTGCTGCTTCTTTTCCTGTGTCTTTTAGACAGGCTTCAATGTAGGTTTTTATTGGTACAACATCTTCTGGAAGGATTTCCGGCTCTACTACTATGAAATTTCTATAGTATATGAATAGAGAAGATGATAATAGGATTAATGCTCCTATTATGATAAATGGTGTTATTTGAGCTTTTTTCATTTTGATTGCCATACATTAATATTAGTTACTTTGAATCCGTTGATTTTATTCTCTAATTGTAATTTTAAACAGTGTGTTTGGACAGAATACCATGCTCTGTTTATTTTAATTGATAAATTCCTTGTTGAGATTGGGTTTTTTGAGGAGTTTAGAGCGTTAAGAATATCCTGATCTATTGATTTACCTAGTTTCTGTTTTCTGGTAACCATATAACTATACTAGTTCCTTTTTTTGTTGTATATAAAAGTTTATAACTACCGTCTAATAGTATAATGGTTGGTATTTAGGTTTGTATTACTCTTTGTATTAATGTTGGTATTATACTTTGTATTAAGGTTGATATAAAGGTTTGTATTTAGAAAAATCATAACAATAGATTTATAAATAAATATTAATAAAGGTTCTTTATGCCACCGTGGCACAATCTGGTACTGCGCCGATTCTAGCTCGTATGGGTTAGAAGCGTAAGCCTTGAGTGTTAATCCACATAGGATATCAGGTTAGCCGGTTTCCGCAAGGATATCCTGGTTCGAATAAGCGAAGAAAATTTCAATGCTTTGCATCGAAAGTCCGGGCGGTGGCGTATTATTCTATAATAGTTTAATATACAGTTATATTACATAAAATAGAAGGTTTTATAAATAAATAACCACTATAAAGTGACATTAAAATCGCTTAATTATTAAAATGATAGAAAGAACCACTAATAAACCTAATATTGTAAAAGATCCAAAAGGACGATACGTCTTAGTGGGATCTATTGATCATGGATTTCAAATCCCGCAAGATTCTGTGCTTGAATTAATTACCTCTTTAGAAAATACATCTGCTTTGATGATGGAAACTCCAGAAGAATTTCAAGCACAATTTCATCCTATGTCAACCGAATTATTAGTTAAAGCTTCTGTTGGGCAAGTACTGATTGAATATTTGTCAGGGAATAGAGTAGATGAAGATATTGGGGAGATTGTTTTAAAGTATGTTCCTGAGCATATTGCTGAACTATTTGTTCCTTGTGTCCATGTTAGAAATTGCTATCAAGAAGGAATAGATATATCTTTTGAATCTACTCTTGCTTTTGCTGGGGTTTATAGAGGAAGATTTAGTTTTTTAGATGTCGAGAGAACCTTGAAAAATTATATGAGATTACTTCAATATTGGGAAGAAAATGAATTAGACCAAAGAGACTTAGATCACTTTAGTTATGATTTTGAAAAATTTTTAGGAGATGTAAGAGAGTTTGAATTGTGGGGTCCTGACATAAGACATTTTAGAAACAAACATGATGGAAAAATTGTTGTGTGTGTTGGAGATTATCATGTTCCTTTTGTTAAATCTGTGTTAGATGAAAGAGAAGTCTCTGCTCCAAATTGGAGAACACATCTAGAAACTAAAAGAGAAGATAAATTAACTCCACAGGATATAGGGTTTTTACAGGAAATATATAGTCATATTGAAAAAGCACTTAATTGTTAAAATGGATGAGAATAATTTATTGTTAACTTTGTATTTTATAAGACATCAAGAGTCTGTTCAAAATAGACAGGGCTTTGGTGAAAGAGATACTGGATTGACTAAAGAAGGTAGAGTAGCTGTTAGTGATCTTTCTCAATTAGTAAAGAGTATTGAAAATCTTAATTGTATTTTAACTGGTACGTTAAAAAGACATAATCAGACTTTAGAAAGAATTAAGGAAGAAGTTGGATATAATGGAATTATTATTCCAGATGATAGCCTTAATGCTGTCTTATCTGGACAGATGTCTGAACAACCACCTATAGAAACTGAACAGACATACCAATTAAGTAGATTTCAACCAAGATGGGATGGTCTTTATTATGTGGAATTGCCAGATGGAAGAGAAATTAGTTTTGATCCTGTGAAAATGGGAATTTATCCTTTTGACCCTTTATATAGTGGAGCTTATTCTGACAGGGATTTACGACAAGCAGTGTTTCCTGGAGATCAAACACTTGCTTCTTTTGATGAAATAGAAAGGCAAGTATGTAATTTTCAAGGGAGTGTTATTGAAAAAGCAGACAAGGCTTCTAAACCTTTAAATATTGTAGTTGTTTCTTCATGTTCATCAAGTGGATTCAATTTGGAATATTCGGCTTTTGGAACAATTGGTTGCAATATGTCTAAAAATTTTGGGAGTGAACAAAGACATATATTCCCACAAGACCATGATGAAGTTATGGTTTTAGGTTATACTAAGGAAGATCTGCGTGATGGCAGAGAAAGTTTACGTCCAATTGAAGGGAATGTTAAGATCAAAAATTATCTGAAAAAATAGGATGAAAAAATATGTAACTGTGGGTATCAGAAACCAGACTTTTTTAGAAGGTTATGGAATAGTAGATTCATACAGAACTAAAATTCCTAGGACAGATGTTATGATCAAAAAAGCATTATTGGTTGCAGATGGTCCTCCAGCAAGAACTTGCTATCATATTGATGACAGAAAAGAAGTTAGAAATTTGACTGAAAAAGAGTTGCTGGAAGGGAAATATACTGCAGACTTTTTTGCTAACTTAGATAAATTCTATAAAGATGCTCTGGAGGAGATTAAAGAGTTTGGAGGAATCGACTTTTCAAAATCAACAAATGAGGAACTTATAGGGTTCTTTAATAAATACTATTATCTTTACCTTGCTACAATTCATCCAATGGTGTGGGCGATTTATGTTTCTGACTTGCAGGATTTATTTGAGAAAGAGTTATTAAAAATTCTTAATGACGGTGAAAAGACTCAAGGTAAAATCATTGAATTTACTGCACTTCTGTTAACTCCAACAAGACTAACAACTGTTCAGAAGGAAGAACAGTTACTTTTTGAAATCCAAAACGAGTTTGAGAATATTGTTAGTGAGAAGAAATTGGAGGTTTTTAATGAATTTTGTGAAAAAGAAGAGATTAAGGAAAAATTAAATCAATTAGTAAAACTTTATGGATCATTTCATCAGGAATATATTAGAACTGCCTGGGAGATAGAAGATTATAAAAAACATCTCTGGAAGAGAATTGAGGAATTTAAAGCAGGGAATGTTGATTGGAAGGATTTAAAGTCTCCTAATGAAAGACTTGAGCTAACCAAAAAGTTTCAGGCTGAATTCTTTGCAACACACACTTGTTCAGATTTCTTTAAAAATCTTGTTTTTGCAATGCAGGAATTTTTGATTATTCTAGATTACACCAAGGCTGATTTAGTTGAAGGGATTTATGTTTCCAGACCATTGCTGAGTGAGATTGGTAAGCGTACAGATTCTGGAGACTGGATTGATGTACGTTACAATACTCCTGACGAAATCAGAAAGATGCTGCGAGATGGGACAAAAGCTAATCAGCAGGACATTGCTGAGAGAAAAGCACATAGAACTATCCTTTTAGAGAACATGGAGATAACTATTTATCAGGGAGATAAAGCTGTAGAGATGGGTAATAAGTTAATGTGGAAAGAATCTGTTGATAATTATCAAGAAGTTAAGGGAGTTGTTGCTTACCCTGGAAAAGTTAAGGGCATTGTTAAAGTTATTACTTCAGTTAATGAAGCTAAGAAAATTGAACAAGGAAACATTATGGTTACTAGAGATACAACAACTGAATTGACTTCAGTAATTAAAAAATCGGCTGCTATTGTTGCTGACCAAGGATCTTTACTTTCACATACTTCTATTGTGGCCAGAGAATTCAAGATTCCTTGTCTTATTTTAACCCAGGTTGGAACAAAAGTTTTCAAAGACGGAGATTATGTTGAAGTTGATGCTGATAAAGGTATTGTAAGAAAACTGTGAATTCTAATTTTAAAATAAGTAAAGTCTTAAACATTTGCATGTAAGCTGGTTTCCGCAAGGATATCCTGGTTCGAATCCGGGCGGTGGTGTTTTAAATATATTCTTTTAATATAAAAATTCTTATCAATATCTCTATCAATAAATCAATTTAAATTAAAATTATCAAGATTTACTATTTTTTTGAATCTTCCTGAATACTTTTCTGAAGGTTCAACAATTCCTAGGGCATTCCACCTTTTCCAATAATTATATACAGTCATATGACTTATTTTAATACCTTCTTCTTGTAGTTTCTTAGAAATCTCATTAGTACTATTTTTGCCATCAGATAATTGATAGATTCGCTTTTGTTCATTATTTTCTAAAGAAGATCTTAATATGCCTCTCAAAGAGTTAAAAGCCAAGAACCTTAACCATTTATTCTGCTTCTTTAATTCTTTTATTATATCATTATTCATAATTACACCTACTTCAGTCTCAAATAGATATTTCTATCTTTCCTTTTTACAACTCTAATCAAATTTTTTGATTTAAGTTCTTCTATTGCCCTACTTATTGCCTTTTTTGTCTTTTTTAATTCGGAGGCCATATCTTGTTGAGTACAACTTAAATCACATAACTCTAACACATCCATTTGAGTACCTTCTTTAAGATTATATTTATCCTTGGAGAAAGGAGGGATCATTAATGAAATGATAATATCTAGTTGTTTTTTGATGTCTTCAAGTTTCTTATCTATTTAAATCACCTCAACTTAGTCCTAACTCCTTTAATGAGATTATCTTCTTAAATTTTTGCCCTTCTTTTTCTAAAAGACCATTATAATACCAAAAATTCCACAATAAAGAGATTTTTCCAGAGGAGATCGTCACCTTTGATTGAATTTCTTTTATTCCGTTTTTTCCATCAGTCATTTCATAAAGCTTTCTTTTTTCTTCTGTATCTATCAATTCAGGTATAATCTGCCTTAAAGTTTGAATTCCTTTTAGTCTTTCCCATTTTAAAATTTCCGAGAGTAATTCTTTTTCGTTCGTTTTATTCACCTTCTTTTCGAATTCCTACTGACATTTCTAATTTCTTTATCAATTCTATGATATCATTAATGCACAAATCATCTAACTCTTTCTTTGAATTTACTATATAAAACCAAGAGTGGGTTTTATCATTAGCGTCATCTTTAATTTTTTTTGCTAGAGGCACTAGTCTTTCAATAATTTTTCCCACATCGGTGCCATCAAACTCCGTCCTTTTTTGATATAAACTATCAAGAACAACACTAAAATCTTTGTATCTCTTTCGATTTGTATCATAATATAGTTCAATATTAGTTCCATTTGGTGGAAATTTTTTTCTTAATACGTCAATTATTAGATTTTCTATGATTTTTCTTATTAATATATTGACTGAGGTTAAACAACCTTTTGTATAGGCCCTGTTAACTTCTAAAATATGTGATTTTATAAAATAATCAGAGGAATTGTAATTAATGAATTTTACGATTTTTTCTTTTTTTATTGGTTTTTTTTGACTAATTTTTATTGGTTTATTGACTTCGATGTTAGGTAAGGACGTTTTGTCTTCTTGATCCATCATCCTCATAACAGAATATCCGTGTTTTTGAGCATAAATATGGGCAACTGCGTTGGATGTAGAACCTGAGAATGTTCTTTTAAGCAATGATATGTTAGTTCTAATCGTTGCTTCTTTTTGACCTGTTTTTTTCTCCAAATATTTGATAATTTTAGGATTTAGATTTTGCATTTAAATTTTTCCTCTCTCTATGGTCTCTTATTTTTAGTGTTCCTTCTGGTATCCCTATTAGATTACTAATATCTTTATATGTAAACTTAAGAGATTTTAGGATTTTTATCTGCCTATCTTCATCTTTTCCTTGAATTGCACTTATAGCTATCAATTTGTCCAATTTTTTACTAATTTCATGTAGTATTGCTTCAGTCATTTTTTTCTCTTCAATTTTGCAAGCACAACACTTACATTAGTAGGGGTTTTTCCCATAATATCAGCGATTTCTGTATATTTAAGACCCATATCATTGAGCAATTTGATTTTTTCAGCGTCCGTTATGTTATTTCCATTAAATTTTATATCTCTCATCATTAAGTTTATGATTACATCCATTCTTTTGGTGAGTGCTTTTATATCATTTGATTCCATTTTGTACCTCACTTTATTCTTAAATAATATATTTTGCCGTCTTTGGTGATTGACTTTATAAGCCCTAATCTTCTTAGTTTGCTTAGATTTACATCAACCTGGTTCCTATTTTTTCCTGTTTTTTTGATTATATCTTCCACAGTATTCTCTGCATTACACAATTTTAAAATATCGCAGGAAAGTCCTGAAACAGGATATTTTTCAGGGCTAAAAGGTGGAATGCCTAAGTTGATTAAAATATCCATTCTTTCAATCATCTGTTTTAAGAGTTTTTCTTGCATATTTAATCCCTTGTATTAGGGGTGTTTATCTTATATATAAATCTTACGATTCTTTAAGATTTTTGTGAAAATTCAACTTTTATCGTCTAATAGATTTTCACCTTAAAAGTAAGTCTTTAAGAATATGCATAAATATTGGATTTTTCGCTATTTTTTCTTTAAATTAGATGTGTCATGAGTAATATTGCAACTAATACTATTAAATGTACTTTTTGATCGTTGTTTTCTAAAACACAAACGATAACTTTTTAAATAAATTTGAATCATAAACAGGTTATGAAATAGAAAAATGTTTTAATTAAAATAATCTTTTAAAAATTTATTTAATAAAATAGGATGGTTTATATTTTTTGTTAAAACCATAACCTTTTTAAAAGGCCAATAGTTCTTTTATAACATAGGGTAAGAACTTAGCTGACGGTGAATTGATGCTTCTGTATTGATTTGCTGAGGAAAGTCCGCCCACCATTACTTAATATAATTAAGTAATATGGCCAGTGGTGAAAGACCTCATTCAGTAATGGATGGCAACCATACAGAAACGAAACCACGTTTAAAATGGGATGATGCGGTGAAACTCCTGGTAACAGGGGCGAGTTAACCTGTTGACGTCTTTAAACGAAAGGATGAAACGATGAGACCTGGTCGGTGCAAGTTTTAAACGCTTAGTTAAATGCTAAGAAGGAGCATCGTTGTAATATTACAACACAAAGGTTCCTACAGAAGGTGGCTTACTCTTACCCTATTTTAATTTAAAATGGTAGACAATAAAATCAGCATGCCCTCAGGAATGGGGGGATTAGTAAGATATTTTGATGATTACAGGTCAAAGATAGAGTTTAAACCAGGCCATATAATAATTATGTGCATCTTAGTAATTATAGTGTTGCTTATGCTTCATGCTTGGGGAAACAGCTGGTTAGGTGTTTAGATTTCTAAGCTAATAATTTTACTTACATTATTTTCAGTCATACTCACGCCATATAATTTAGAAGCTTTAGAAATAATTGAATCATTATGGCTTATTAATATATACTGTGCTTTTTTTGAGTATTGTTCAATCAATTCAGCTAATCTTTCAGAATTGTGTTTATCTAATGCAGCATCAACCTCATCTAAAATATAAAAGGATGCAGGATCATGTTCTTGTATTGCAAAGATAAAAGCCAAAGCTGTTAAGGTTTTTTCACCTCCGCTTAAACTTCTGATATCTAAAAATTTGGTGCCAGTTAATTTTACACGAATATTTACACCCCCTTCAAATACTGTTTCTTCATCTTCTAATTCTAGATCAGCATCTCCTTTTTTAGTTAAAGTAGCAAAATTCTTCTTGAATTTTTCTCTTATAGCATCATATGTTTTCATAAACATCTCTTTTTTATTGCTTTCAATTTCATTCATCATATTTACAACGTCTTCGTTTTCTTCGGATAGTTTTTTCTTTTTCTCTAATAAAATATTATACTCTTTTTCAACATCTTCATAAATATCTAAAGATCTCATATTGACGCTTCCTATGTTCTCTCTCATTTTTTCAAATTTAGAAATCTCTTTTTTAAGATCTTCTTCAGATACATTAGTTAAGATATCAACACCATGATATTCTTCAAATTCCTGATTTAATTCTGCTAATTTTGCGTTTATTTCAGCAATCTTAATGCTTAAACCATTAAGTTTTATTTCAACATCTCTTTTTTCATCTTTTTTAGAATCAATGACCTTTTCGTTTCCACTAACCTCTTCATCTATTCTTTTTTTCTTGTCAAACATTGTCTTAAACTTAGAATAGAATTCATTGGCTTTAGATTCTTTTTCTTTTAGAACAATTTCTTTTTCAGAATTTTGTTCTTCAAGTGTTTTTATTTTGTTAGAAAATTCAGTTGATTCTTTTTCAATTTGATTCAAAACATTGTGTGTTTTTTGCTTCTCAGGATCGTGCATTTCAGATCTTTGTTCATCAATATTTTTTATCTCTGTATCAAGTCTTATGATTTCTTCATTAAGCGTTGTTTTCATATCTTCAAAGGTGTTTAACTCGGCTAATAAAAGTGGATTTTTCAATTGTTTTATTTTTCCACGAAGATCTGATTTTTTTATTTTTTCCTGAGCAATTTCTTTGTTAACAGAGCTTATTTTATTAATAACTTCATCAAGTTCTTTGTCTTGTTTTTCTAATTCGTTTTTTAGTTCATTAATCTGATTTTTGTTAATATCAACATCACTATCTTCTAAATGCAGGCTTTTTTCTTTTACAATTATCTCTCCTTCAAGATTTGCTTTGGTTTTTCTTAATTCCTCAATCTTTCCTTCATTAGAGGACCTTTTCTTTTCAGAATTAGAAATTTTATTTTGAATTTCAGAAATTTCTAATTCAAACTTCTTGATTTGGTTTGTAACGTCTGCTGCTTTAAAGCCTAGGCCTTTTTTCTTATCTCTATAGCCCCCTTTCATACCTCCTTTTATATCTGTTAAATCGCCATCTAGTGTGACCATTTTAGCACTGCCAATTCCAATTTTACGAGCAGTTTCTATATCGTCAACAACCAAAACATCAGAAAAAACATATTCAAATGCTTTTTTGAATTTGTTATCAAAACTGACTAAATCAATAGCTAAGCCGTGACATCCTTCCCCTTTAGAAAATTTCAAATCTCTTTTATGTATGTTTAATTTATTCAAAGGAAGAAAATTAGCAATTCCAAATCTATTTTTTTTGAGATAGTTTATGCATTCTGCTGCTGTTGTGTCATCTTCAACAACAATACTTTTGATTCTTAAACCTGCTGCTGTTTCTAATGCCAAAGAATATTTAGAATCAACATCACCAAGGTCAGCTATAACTCCATAAACTTTAGGATTTTTAAGAGCCAGAATCTTTTTTATTGCAATATCTCCGTAAATGCTTTCTTGTATGGCTATATTTTTGGCTGTTAGTTTTGATAATTCCTGTTCGTTATTAAACAAAGATTGTTTGTAGTCTGCTAATCTTTTAGAGATTTCAGAATCATTATTTAATAAATCGTTTAGATCTGCTGTTGTTTTGATAAATTCTTCTCTTTGTTTTTTTAGCTGATTAACCTGGTCTTTGTTGTCTTTTTCTATTTGAAGTACTTTTTTTATTCTTTCATTAAATGTATTGATTTGGTAATCAACATTGTCTTTTTTTCTTATAATATTCTGCTGTTTTTCTCTTAATTCATGTATCTTTTTTTGCAGCTCTTCAAGATTATCATCTATGGAAACAATTTCCTGTTCAATATCACCAGCAGCATCCGGGTTATTATCGTTTTTGAATTTTTTTATCTTATTGACAAGTTCTTCTCTTTCATTAAGATTTTTTGTTTTTTCAGTAAGCAGTTCTTCTTTCTTTTTTTCTAAATCAGATACTTTTTCATCTGCTTGTTTAAGTTCGTTTCCTAAATCTTGTCTTTGTTTTTTTATTCTGTTTATTTCATCTTTATGGTGCTCTATTTGAGTATGGTTCTTTGCAAGGATTATTTTTATATCTTCTATCTCTCTTGTTAATTCAACCTGGCCTGTTTCGCTTCCCTCTTCAATTGTTTTATTTAACTTTTCTAATTCTTCTCTTTTTTCTAGATTGTTTTTTTGTAATTTCCCAATGATAGAATCTACATTGTCTGTTTTTTCTTTTTGAGAATCTATGCTTTTTTGCAGAGAAGATTTGTTTGTTTCTGCTTTATTGATTTGTATGTTCAAATAAGAAGCTTTGTTTTGTTTAATCTTATCATTCATATCTTTATACTTTAAAGCTTCATCTCTATCTTTTCTTAATTCTTTTAGATAGCTTCCACGTTCTTTTAGGATTATGCCGGCATTCTGAAGTTTTGTTTCAACTTTTTCTAATTCTAATAATGCTTTATGCTTTTTTTCTTCATATATACTTATGCCAGAGATATCTTCTATTAATTTTCTTCTTTCAGTAGAAGGCATTTGTGTAAAATGAGCAATATCTCCTTGTAAAATAATATTATAAGCGTCTGGATTTATTTTTGCTATAGCTAACAGATCAAGAATTTGCTGTCTTGTTCTTGTCTTATTGTTTATTTTGTATTTGCTTTGGCCAGATTTAGTAATTATTCTTGTTATTTTGATTTCAGAATCATCTGTAGGAAATGTCTTGTCTTTATTATCAAAGTAGATAGAGACTTCTCCTTGTTTTGCTGGATTTTTTAATTTGCCTCCATTGTAAATTAAATTAGCTGATTTTTCTGCTCTTAGGCCTTTTGCCCCTGACTTTCCTAATACAAAGCATAATGAATCAAGAACATTTGATTTACCTGAGCCGTTTGGGCCAAGAACACAGTTAAAATCTCCTCCAAACAACAATTCTGTTCTATTTGCAAAGCTTTTGAAGCCATGCATCACCATTTTATTGATTCTAGTCATTTTATATTTTGAAGTTGTGTAATGTATTTATAAACTTTTTTGGAAATAATCATTTTTTAGCATGATTCCATAGTATATTAAATTGTTTCCTATAAGACTCAGCTACTTCTTTATTTTCTATCAAGATGAGGTGGTTTGGGCTTCCCCATAAAAAAATAGCGACTTTGTCTCCATAAACTTCATAGGCTACATTACCTATTGATTTTTTTGGTAAAATTCTATATTCTGTTGTTTTAGCTTCTTTTATTTTTTTTGATCCTTTTTTTATAATAATCTTTTCTTTAATTTTCTTTTTTTCTAATTTATTAAAATAAATATTTAAATACGTTAGATAGTGGGAATCGAGGTTAGATAAAACCCCATCATCTATGCCGAAAATAAGAACCTCTTGGTTTTGTTTTAGGTTTGTTACAATATCTTTTAAGAGAGTTTTATAAACATATTTCCCTTTATGTAATTCAACATGAAGGTTTCCTTTTCTTTTTTTAGTTAGATTAATTAAGGTTGGAACTATTTTTTCTATTCTTTCTAATTTGGATTTAGTTTGTTCAATTAAAAGTTTGGGGTTTAATGGTTGGTAGTGTTTTTTATTTTTGATAAAAATAGTGTTTGCGATTTCTTTTTCTTGAAGTCTTTCAAGAGCGTCATAAACATAAGAACGTGAAAAACCTATTTTCTTTGATATCTGCGCAGGTGTTGATGTATCCAGCTCTAATAAAGCTATATAAATTTTTACTTCATTGTCTGTTAATCCTATTTCTTTTAGTTCGTCATACATATATAAAAGAATTGTTTTGTTGTTTATAAATTTTTTGTAGTTTTAACTACGACAAAATTATTTAAAGTTTTCATTGTTTCTTTATTATAAGATGGGGAAAAATAAAGAATTTGTATGGTTTAATGATAGGGGAGTTTTGGAATACTTGCAATCTGAAGAAGGGAGTAGAAATTTACTTCCAGCAGTTTCCATAGCTTCATCTCCAGATTGTAATATGGCTTGTCCCCATTGCATTTATGATGCAGGAGAAGAAAATGAAGAAAAACTAACTCCTGAAGAAAAAATTTCTTTATTAGAAGAAGCTGTAGATTTAGGAGCAAAATCTCTTCAAATTTGTCATGAAGGAGAACCCCTTCTAGATCCTGCAACATTACAATTAATTGAAAAAGCTTCTAAATCTGGTCTTAAAACGTTTATGTATTCAAACGCTTCTTTGATTACTCCAGAAATTGCACAGAGATTGTATGATAATGGAGTTTGTCTTGGAATACATTTTGATTCTCTTAATAATGAAATTTTTGATAAAATGCTCGGAAGAAAACATGCTTCAGAAGAAATATTCCAAGGTTTGGACAATCTTTTAAGAGTTGGTTATAATCAACCAACAGAAATTGATGGTAGATTATACACTAGACTGAGTTTAGTTACTACATTGACTTCTATAAACACACAGAATATTGGAGAGATAAAAAATGTGGCGGAATATGCTTGGGATAACAACATCTTTTTTGGAATAGCAAGATTAGAACAAGGTGGAAGAGCTACAGGAAAGGTGTGGGATGCATTGAGGATTCCAGATAAAGAAAAAATCATTGGATTTGTTGATTGGTGTTCTGAACAAACAGGAATTGATTTTTGGAATGCCCAACCAACGCCATATTGTATTGGTGTTTGTGGTTTGCAAATTGCAGATAATGGAAATGTTTGGATGACTCAATATGGTGGGAGTTGTGATTTTACTGAACCTGATGGAGAAAGTTTTCCTGAAAAGATAATTATAATTGGGAATGTAAAAAGAGATTCTTTAGGAAACATTTTGCAGAGAGTATGGGGATTTAGACAAGCAGTATTTCATAATGGAATATTAGATCGAAAATTGGAAGATTATGAAAGAACCAAAGACATCTATCCTAATGGTTTACAGGATTGTGGATCAGCAAAAACACATACTCTTTTTGTCCCTTTCTATAATTATGTAAAAGGGATTGTCGAAAATACACTTGTTTAAAATGGAAAATGGAAAACATTTGATAGTAAATGCAGATTGTAACAATAACCTTATGTTTAATTCTATTTCATCTGTATACGAACTTCTAGAAAGTTTAGCAGATAAATTATCATTAATTAGATTAACTTCTCCTTATGTAATAAAAGGTGTTGAAAATAACCCCGGTCTTACAGGATTTATAATTATAGATACTTCTCATATTTCTATTCATAGTTTTACCAAGAAGAAATTTGTAGCTTTGGATATATATTCTTGTAAGGGTTTTGATCATGAAATAGTTTTAGATTTCTTAAAACAAAAATTTGCAAGTAAGAATTTTCATTATTCTGTAGTTGAGAGGTAAAATGAATTCTGAGAAAATTAGATTTTCTAACGTGATAAGAAAATTAAAGTTTATAAGAAAATTAAAAGTTCATAAGGTTTTAGGTAAAAAAATCATAATTTTTCCAAAAGTGTTTGATCCAGATTATTTTGATTCTCAATTATTGGCAAAGACCATTAATAAAATAAATTTGAATGTTAAAGATGCTTTAGAATTGGGAACTGGTTGTGGAATTCAATCTTTTTTTATTGCTAAAAAAGCTGAGAGAATTACAACTACTGACATTAATTCGTTTGCTTTAGAAAATGCGAAATTAAATTTTGAGCTTTATAATTTACATGATAAAATAGAGATAGTTAAGAGTGATTTATTTTCTAATATAACTAATAAATATGACCTTATTGTGTTTAATCCCCCTTTCTTTTCAATAAAGCCAAAAGATCTTCTTGAAAAAACAGTTACAAGCTATAATAATAGTGTTTTGAAAAGATTTTTCAGAGATGTTCCCCAATTTTTGAAAGATAATGGTAAAATAATAATTATCTTTTCAGATATTGGGAATATAGGTTATTTTCATGAACTAATGGATAAACATTTCTCTCAAATTAAGATTTTATCCCATCAAGAATATGATGGATATAATTATTTTGTTTATATGATGGAAAATGCAAAATAATATATTTAAATAGTTTTTATTTTCTAGAGGGTGGTGTTAATAAAAGAAAAACGAAAGATTTATATACAATTCTCCATAATAAAGTAGTATTAAAAAGAGGTAGCTATAAATGGCGACTGCATTCGGTAATGTAATTGAATTTTTAGATAAATTGGGTGTTTATGATGTTATACTACCTTTCTTGCTCGTTTTTACAATTGTTTTTGCAATTCTAGAAAAAACAAAAGTTTTTGGTACGGAAGAAGTAGAAGGCCAAACCATAACTAAAAAGAATCTTAATTCAATGGCTGCTTTTACTATTGCTTTTTTGGTTGTTGCTTCATCCCAATTAGTTGAGATTGTAACAAAGGTTTCATCACAAGTTGTTGTTTTATTACTATTATCAATCTTCTTTTTATTATTGGTTGGATCTTTTTTCAAAGAAGGGGATCCTGCTTTTTTAGAAGGCGGTTGGAAATATCTTTTTATGGGGATAATGTTTATAGGCATTCTAGGAATATTTTTACATGCAATTGAAAGAGAAGATGGAACACCTTGGTTAGAATGGGGATGGGAACAGTTAACAAACAATTGGTCTTCAACCGGCGTTTCTTCTGTTGTATTGATTATTGTTATTATTGCATTTATGTTTTATATAGTAGAGGGGGGGAAACCTCCAAAAACAGTTAAAAAAGAAATAATATCTGAAGTTAAAAAAGAATAAAAAGGAGGATTTAAAATGGCATATTATGGACTTGAGAATTTTTTACAAGCATTAGAATCGTGGGGATTAACAGATGTTTTACTACCATTTCTGTTATTCTTTACTTTAATTTTTGCTATTCTGCAAAAAACAAAAATTTTAGGAGAGGACAAAAGAAATTTTAATGTTGTGATAGCATTGGTTATGTCATTAACTGTTGTTATTCCACATTCAACAGGAAGCTATCCTATGAATTATGATCCTATAAATATAGTAAACGCTTTCCTTCCTGGAATATCCCTTCTTATTGTTGCAGTAGTTATGCTGTTTATTTTAATAGGGTTATGGGGGGGAGAAGCAAAATGGGTTGGTGGTTCACCATCAGCAATGATTGCAATACTAGCAGTAGTAGCAGTTGTATGGATTTTTGGTGCAGCAGCAAGATGGTGGGATGGATGGGGCTGGTTTAATAACTTTTTTGGATCAGATACAGTGTCGCTAATAATTATAATATTAGTATTTGGAATTATAATATGGTTTATAACTAAATCCGACAAACCATCTGAGGGAGAGAATATTGTACAAAAATTTGGAGATATGTTCAAAAAACATTAGAACATGGCAACTTTTTTAGATATGGGTTTATTGAATAAATTTGAACTTATTTTCCCTTTTTTATTTATTCTTGTTATTGTTTGGGGTATTTTGAGTTATTCAAAATTTCTAGGTGATAATAAGTTTGTACATAGTCTTGTTGCTTTGTTATTGGCTTTAGTTGTTCTGTTCTCAGATGCATCAAGAGAGATTATTAATTTGTTTGCTCCTTGGTTTGTAATAATTTTTATTTTTGTGGTGTTTATTTTGATATCTGTAAAAATGTTTGGAGCGACTGATAGTGAAATAGCCGAAGCAATGGCTGGTAAATATAACTGGATAGCCTGGACCTTAGGAAGTATTTTTTTGCTTATATTTATACTTTCGATTATAAATGTAAGAGTGTGGGATGAAGATACAGAAGATTCAGCATCAATGATTAAAGAAGGGGATGCTGGAAAAGGGGGGTTGGGTGGTTTTTTTGCTACATTAAGGCACCCTAGTGTTTTGGGAATGTTATTAATATTATTTATAGCAACATTTACTATTCAGAAACTTAGTGTACAGCGTTAAGAATTCTTCTTATTTTTTAGGAACAGTGCTTCTTTTGCCTTTTACCATCCTGTTTAATTCACTAACATTTTCTGTGAAGGATGGCAATACTTTTTCAAAAACCTTTTCCATTGCTTTTATTTCAGTACCTACGTTTAGTATGTTTTTATCGTATTCGTGTATTTTACCAATTAGAGAATCGTGAATCTGATTAAAGTTGTCTTTTATATCTTTTATTTCCTGTTCAATTTTGTGGATGGTTGCTTCCATCTTTTCCTTCCATTCTATAATCTTATTTATGCTTTTTACAAGCTCTTCCCACTTTTCGTCAATAATGGCTTCGGCCATCTCTTCTATTTTTTCTTTATTGACATCAAAATCCATAGAAGGTTCTTCAGCAGGCATTCCCTCTGGAGCCATGCCTTCTGGGGCTTGCACTGGTGGAGGCATTCCTTGTGGAGGTCCTGCTTGTTCTGGTTGGCCTGGAATAGGTCCAGCAGGTGCATTGGTTGGTTCATTTATATTTAATGCGTCAAATATTTGTTGCGAATTATAGCCTTGCCTTTGTAGCTCTTGTATAATTTGATTATTTGTCAGACCTTGTTGACGTAGATTCAGAACAGCGTCTGTTGGTGTGTTACTAGGCATCCCTTCTGGTGGAGCGAGTTCTCCTGGTGGTTGTATGTTTCCGGGTTGTCCTGGTTGTGGAGGGACCTTTTCCTCTTTCTTCTTAAATAATGGCATTGATACACCTCTTTTGAGTATTACTTGTTATTTTGCATATAAAAAGGTTTCTTTTTTATTCTACTTCATTAGTCTTTCCTAGTTTTTCATCAATCATTTTTTCGACTGTGTTTTCTGTTACAAAATTAACAGGATTCCACATATCAATATATCTTTTGAAAACGTCAACATCTGATTTTCTAGCGCTGTTTTTTAGTTCACTAATAACTTCTTTGATTGTTATTTTTATAGCGTCAATTTCTTTTTTTACATCTTTTATTTCTTCTAATGTTGTTTTTTCTTCTAATAATATTTTTTTATGTCTGCTTAAATCGTTTTGTTCGTTAACTAATATTTTTTTTCTTAGATTGGATAATCCTTCTTCCATTACCTGGAGCCTTCTGCTAATCTGGATAAAATCCTGAGAATAATCTTGTTGCGGAGTTTCTTGTGCTCCTTTTGGGTCTTTTTCTTTTTTTTGCTGTGAAAATAGATTGAATCCTGCTTCATTCGTCATAATAATGGGTAATAAAGAAGAGGTTATAATAAACTTATGTTAGCATACAAAAGTGGTAAACTGATAAAAAACAGAAGATTTATATATTAATTATATTATAAAATATATAAAATAGTATTATAAATATATGATATTATAAAATATATATTATAATATAAATTAAATGGGAAAACCTGTATCGTGCCAAATTTTTATGAAAACGCTAAAAAATCAAAGATTTTTTGCGTCAGGAAATCTATATGATTTCCATGAATTTGATAAAAAATAAATTTTAAAATGGGGAAAAAAGCAATATCTGCAACAATTGATGAAAAATTGACTAAGTGGATTGATGAAGAGCTAAAAGATTCTAATAAATATAGAAATAAATCGCATTTAATTGAAATAGCTTTGAATAAATTAAAACAAGAGAACAAAAAAAGAGGTTAGTATGGTCTTATTTGATAAAGAAAAAGAACTATTTGCTTATGATGTTATAAGAGAAGGGGAAGATATAACTTTAAAGATTAATTGTGAAACTTATACCAGAACTCCTTCTTTAGAGGATGACCCTGTTTTAATGGCAAAAGCAATAGATATCTTGGCTGCAACCGGAACAGTAACAAAGATTGTTTTTGTACAGACAAGAGAGTATGAATATGATTATTCAACAGCAAAAATGCTGCTGGAAATAGCTAAACTCTATAATCAGTTTATAAAACAAAAGATATTATCCTATTATGAAGTAACTAGTATGGGGGGCACAGATTCTGCAAAAAGATATTCAGATCTGCAAAATGTTTTGTTTAGGGTGCTTAAATCTGATCCGTTAGGGGCATATGTTGAAACAAAGAGGCTTTTAAGGCATGAAAAAATAAAAGCACAAAAACGAACTAATAAAAAAGACCTTCTTGCAACTGAAAAATATATTTCCATATTAAACTATGTTCTTGGTTTACTGGAAAAAACAAAGATTATCTCAATGACAAAAGAGGATTTGATTGGTTATAGGGTTGGAGACAGATCATTATATGGGAAGATAATCTTATCGACTGTAAAGCCAGATTTTATGTTTACAAAACTTATGTCTTCTTATCCAGAAGGGGGAGAAGAGATAGGAGCTTATTCTGTTGGAAATACAGAAGTAACAATTTTTTCACTACCAAATTCTGTTCAGAATTTATATCATATAATCCCTCCTGAGTTTAAGTTAACAGAAGAGAAATATGGCATATTGGATACTGCAAGAAAGGTCATGGCTGAGCATAAGCCTAAAAAATCAGAATTTGTTGATCCTGAAAGAATGAGGGATGTTTTTTATAAGGTTGGTCATGATTTGATAGAAGAGTTGGTTGAACATAAGGGGATAAGATTAAGGTCAAAAGAAGTTGATGAATTAACAAATATATTGGTTAGGTATACTGTTGGTTTTGGTCTTATTGAATTGTTGTTGAATGATGAGCAGGTTCAGGATATTACTATTAATTCTCCTATGGGCAGAACACCGATGTTTCTTATTCATGGTGAATTTGGAGATTGTAAAACAAATATAATTCCTACTGTTGCAGAAGCAGAGTCTTGGGCATCTAAGTTAAGAATGATATCTGGCCGGCCTTTAGATGAGGCTAATCCAATACTTGATACAGAATTATCAATCCCTGGGGCGAGAGCTAGAATTGCGGTTATTTCGCCCCCTTTAAATCCCTCTGGGTTGGCTTATGCTTTTAGAAGGCACAGGGACAAACCTTGGACGCTGCCTTTGTTTATAGAAAACAGAATGATTAATTCTTTGGCAGCAGGTCTTCTTTCTTTTGTAATAGATGGGTCAAAGGCCTTGCTTGTTGCAGGAACAAGAAGTGCTGGAAAATCATCTTTTCTTGGATCTTTATTGGTAGAGATAATGAGAAAATACAGAATTATAACAATTGAAGATACATTAGAGCTGCCTGTCGGTCCATTAAGAAAGATGGATTATAATATCCAACAATTGAAAGTTGCTGCAGCATTATCAAAGTCAACAACAGAGGTTCCTGCTGATGAGGGTATAAGAACAACATTAAGAATGGGCGATTCTGCTTTGATTATAGGAGAGGTTAGAAGCACTGAAGCTAAAGCACTTTATGAAGCTATGAGGGTTGGTGCTTCTGCAAATGTTGTAGCAGGTACAATTCATGCTGATTCTCCTTATGGTGTCTATGATAGGGTTGTAAATGATTTGGGTGTTCCTAAAACGAGCTTTAAGGCAACTGATTTGGTTATAATCACTAACCCAATTAGATCTGCTGATGGCCTTCATAGAGTTAGAAGAGTAACTCAAATTACAGAGGTAAGAAAACATTGGGAATCGGATCCATTATTAGAAAAGGGTTTTGTTGATTTAATGAAATATAATCCACAAACAGATGAATTAGAACCGTCATCTGATTTGTTGAATGGTGATTCTGATGTTATAAAATTAATAGCAGGTAATGTGCCAGAATGGGCTGGTAATTGGGATGTTGTCTGGGATAATATATTATTAAGAACAAAACTAAAAGAAACATTAGTCAAGACTGCTAAAAAAGTCAAAATGCCTCATTTGCTAGAAGCAGAATTTGTTATACAATGTAATGATGAATTTCATAAGGTGTCTAACAGGGTAAAAGATGAGGTTGGTTCTTTAGACAGTAAAAGAATCTTTTTTGAATGGAATGAATGGCTTAAAAGAAATATCAAAAAGCAGAACATCAAAAAAGGAAAATAAATCATTAGAGGTAATTTTAATTATGGCTGACATATCAAAAGATGTATTAAAAGGGCTTTTTAGTAAATATAAAGGTGAATTGAATAAAGAATTGACTGATCGTCCTGTTAAGAAAATCAAAAAACCTATTTTGTCAAGAGAGTATCAGGAATTTAAAAAGGAGCTTATGTCAAAAAAGGTAACTCTTTATGAAAAAGCATGTAATTTTAGTGAAAGTGTGGTTGAGATAAAACCTAAGCCAGAGATGGCAGAAAAGCTGCAAAGATTAATTAATATATCCCATTTGGATATAACTCCAACTGGTGCTGTTACGTTTTCTGTTATTGGTCCTATTATTTTTATTTTTGTTTCTATTCTTTTTAGTTTGATGTTAGGAAGCGGTGTTTTTTTTATAACTGTTGCATTGTTTGTTGGTTTGGTTTTGATTAAGATATTGTCCTCGCTTCCTGAACTAATTGCGAATAATTGGAGAATGAAATCTTCTAATCAAATGGTTATATGTATTTTCTATATTGTTACTTATATGAGGCACACCTCTAATTTGGAGAATGCTATTGGTTTTGCATCAGATCATTTAGCTCCACCTTTAAGTTTGGATATGAAAAAGGTTCTTTGGGATATTGAAACAAAAGAGTATAGCTCTATAAAAGATGCATTGGATAGTTATCTTGAAACATGGAGAGAATGGAATCTGGAATTTATTGAAGCTTTTCATCTTGTTGAATCTTCTTTGTATGAATCATCAGAACAAAGACGTGTTGAGTTATTAGATAAATCACTAGATGTTATGTTGGAGGAAACTTATGAAAAGATGCTTCATTTTGCCCATGATTTACAATCTCCTATAACAACCCTTCATATGCTCGGTGTAGTTATGCCAATTTTAGGATTAGTTATTTTGCCTTTGGTTGTTAGTTTTATGGAAGGGGTAAAGTGGTATCATCTTTCTGTTTTGTATAATGTTTTATTGCCTTTAGGTATTTTTTATATGGCTAAAAATATTTTATCAACAAGACCAACAGGTTATGGTGATTCTAGTTCGGATGAAGATAATCCTGAACTTAAAAAAAAGAGTGGTGTTGTGGAGCTTGGCCCCTTAAAATTAAAATCTACTCCTATGATTATTAGTTTGGTTTTTATATGTATTTTCTTTTTTATTGGTTTTTCTCCTATTTGGATTCATATGGTAGCTCCTGATTATGATATGGGTTTTGGTGAAGATAGTGAAACCAGTGTTTGTGGTAGTACTTTTTGTTTATTAGAGTATAAGATGAGTAAAGCAACTGAAGGTCCGAATTATGGTAAGATTATTGGGCCTTATGGTATTGGCGCCACTATTCTTGGTCTTATGATTCCATTAGGATTAGGAGTAGGGGCGGGTTTGTATTTTAAATTAAGATCAAAAAATGTTATGGAGATAAGAAACAATGCAAAAAATCTTGAAAAAGAGTTTGCTGCTGCTCTATTTCAACTAGGGAATAGATTAGGGGATGGAATTCCATCTGAATTGGCTTTTGAAAGGGTTTCTGATACAATGAAAGGTACTGCTTCAGGAAATTTTTTTGGGCTTGTTAGTGCTAATATAAAAAAGATGGGGATGTCTGTTCATGAAGCTATATTTAATAAAAAAACAGGGGCAATTTTGAGTTTTCCTTCTAATATCATAGAAAGTTCTATGAAAGTTTTAACAGTTAGTGTTAAGAAAGGTCCAAAAGTAGCTGCTCAGGCGCTAATCAATGTTGCCAGATATATTAAAGAGATCCATAGGGTAGATGAAAGATTAAAGGATTTAATGGCTGATATTGTTGGTTCTATGAGGTCACAAATTAGAATGTTGACACCGGTTGTTTCTGGTATTGTAATTGGAATTACATCTATGATAACAACTATTCTTGGTAAATTAGGTAGTATGTTTCCAACAGGAGAAGGGGGAGAATCTGCTATAGCTGGTGCTTCAAATGTTGCTACTATGTTTGGAGATGGTGTTCCTGCTTATTATTTTCAGATTGTTGTAGGAATATATGTTGTTCAAGTAGTTTATATTTTGACTATTGTAATTAATGGTATTGAAAACGGTTCTGATAAATTAAATGAGAGATATACAATGGGTATAAATTTGACAAAATCTGTAACTCTTTATATTATTATATCTTTAGTTGTAATCCTGCTTTTCAATACAATTGCAGGAAGAGTTCTTTTAACAACAATAGGTTAAGAGTGGGAACGGAGGAATTTGAATCCTCGACACCTACGTCTTCAGCGTAGTGCTCTCCCAGGCTGAGCTACGTTCCCGATATAGTATAGACTAAAGCTTAGAATTATTTATAAATTTATCGTTATAGAAAAAATTATTCTATTTTTTCTTCTTCAATGTTTAAAGGCTCTTCTTCTGCTGGTTCTTCTGGTTTTTCTTCTTTAGGTTTTTCTGTTGGTGCAGCAGCATTACTTTCTAATACTTCTAATTCACCAAACCTTCCTGCGCTTAGTTGAGGTTCTCCCTGCCATTCTCCCACATAACCATTTTTTATATGTAGTTTGTCTCCAACATTAACTTTATCAATTTCATCATTCCATAAAGTTAGTGTGACTTCTCCAGAATCATCCTTTACTTTAGCATTACAAACACGACCGGGTTTTCCAAACTTTTGGAATTCCCTTACTTCGCCTTTATCAACAACTTCTACTACTAAATCTACGTTTCCTTCTCTTATTTTTAAGTCTTTTATTGCCATATAACCACCTTTTATTTTGAGATTAGATTAGTATTTATAAAAGTTTATATTTTCTTACCTGTTTTTTCGAATTTTATTTCAGAATCAAGTAAAGATTTTAGTGTGTCTTTAAGTTCAGCTATCTTTACTCTTACTTGTTTTGTATCGTTTCTGTTTCTTATTGTTACTGATTTGTCTTTTAGGCTATCAAAATCAAAAGTAATACAGAAAGGAATTCCTATTTCGTCTGCTCTTGCATATCTTCTTCCTACTGAACCAGCTGTGTCGTATTGACATGCTGCTTTTTCTTTTAAGATATCATAAACTTGTTTTGTTTCTTTGTTTAGTTTGTTTACTAAAGAAAACACACCTATTTTAACAGGAGCTAGTTTATTGTGCAGGTTTAACACAATATTTCCTCTTTTCTTATCATCATTATAAGCATCAAATAAGAATGCTAACATTGCTCTTTCAACACCAAAAGATGATTCAATTACCAAGGGTAATATTTTTTTGTTTGTTGTTTCATCATATGTTTTTAATTCTTTTTTAGAGGTTTTTTCGTGTTGTGTTAAATCAAATTGGCTTCTATCGTGGCTTCCAAATATTTCTTTCCATCCTGTTGAAAACTTATATTCAATATCAACAGCTGCGTTTGCATAATGTGATAGTTCATCTTTTCTGTGTTCTCTTAATCTTAAGTTATTTTTGTCAATACCTAAACTTAAGAACCACTGATATGAATTAGATAACCAATAGGCATGCCATTTGTTCTTGAATATCTTATTTTTGAGCATTTCTTCAATACTCATTACTTTTTCTTTGGAAGTTAAAATATTTATTTTTTGATTTTTTATTTTGTTATAGAATGGACAATCATCAACCTTATCAGGATCAATAAAGTATTGCAGTTCCATTTGTTCGAATTCTCTGCTTCTGAATAAGAATTCTCTTGGAGAAATTTCATTTCTAAATGCTTTTCCAATTTGTGCAATACCAAATGGAAGTTTCATTCTTGCGTTTTCAGCAACTAGTTTAAAATTAGTAAATATTAGTTGAGCTGTTTCTGGTCTTAAATATGAAGTAACTCCTTTTCCCGGCCCTACCTGGGTTTTGAACATTAAATTAAAGTCTCCTTGGTTTGTGTATTTTCCTCCACAATCGCATTTAACTTTACCGAATTCTGCTTTGTCAATTTTGTTTGGTTTTTTGCACTTTTCACAAACAACATAGACATCTGTAAAACTGTCTACATGACCGGAGGCTTCCCAAACTTTAGGATTAGTTATAATACTGCCATCAACACCAACAACATCTTCTCTATTTTGAACAAAGAATTTCCACCATTCTGCTTTAATATTATTTTTTAGCTCTACGCCCAATGGTCCAAAATCCCAGAATCCTGCCAATCCCCCATAAATTTCAGCACTAGAATAAACAAATCCTTTTTTCTTACAAAATACAGTCATGTCTTCTATTGTTATTTTAGCTGGCATAGTAAATATGTAAAGATTATTATATTTAAAACTTCACTTTTTAAGATAGATAATCTCTTCTTTATCTAGATCCAGCTCATTGGAAATTTGTGAAGCCATTTCTTTGTTTTTCTTAAAAATAATTTTATAATAATCCATATTTTTTAAGATTTGTTTTTGTGAGGTGTGGGTTTTTTCTGCAATTTTTAATGCAATTGCTTTTCTTTTCATGTTTCTTATATTTGCCCAGTATATTTTTAGTAGTCTTCCTGATTGCTTGTATTCAACATAATTCTCATATTTTTTATCTTTGCTAACAGAAATACCTGCTGTTATTAGAGAATTGATATATACTAGAAATCTCCAGTGCTGCCATCTTCTTATTCTTCTTTTAAAGATGTCTGCTTTGCTTAATTTATCATAAGCTCTTGCTAGGTCTTCAGGATTTGTGTATTCTTCTGGTAGATTTTTATCAAGCCATAGTAATCTTTGGTCTAGGTCTTCATTTACCATATCAAAAGCATTAATTGATACTTTAGGGTCTGTTGTTTTGAATATCCTGGTTAGAGCATTAATTATTGTTTCCTGATGTTCTCTCTGGCTTAGTGTTTCTAATTCTTCTTTTGTTAGTTTATTTGAATTAGATGTTAGTTGTTGTAAATCATTTATTGCTGCTCTTAGATCTCCTCCTGTCATTCTTGCAAGGCTTTTCAAAGAGGTTTTGTCTGCTTTAATTTTTTCTTTAGTACAAATATTATTTAGAACAGGGAATATATCTTCATGGGTTAGTTCTTCAAATTTTATTAATTGTGTTTTGCTTCTTAGAGAACTAAATTTATTATCCCATGGGTTTGTAGCAGTTAAAACCATAGGATAAGATGTTTTTTGGATTAATCTTTTTAATTCTTGTAATCCTCCTCTGTCTTTTCTTCCAGATAATCCATCTACTTCATCTACTAGAATTATTTTTCCTTTTGAAAAAAGGCTTTGTTGTGAAATAGCCCCCCCAACTATAGAGTGTACTTGGTCTTTATTTCTAAATTCAGATGCATTAATTTCTAAAACCTCTAAGTCTAGTTCATTAGCAACGCAATAAACAGAACAGGTTTTTCCAACACCGCTTGAACCATAGATAAATGCTGCTTTCTTTTTTTGATTTTTAAAATTGGAAATGAAGTTTATTAGCTCTTTTACAACTTTGTCTTGGCCAACTATTTCAGAACATTTTACAGGACAATATTTTTGAATATATGGTTGCATGATTTGATAAAAATAAGATTGATATATTAAGTTTATGGTGTTATAGCATATAAAAAGCGAAAGATTTATAAATGACATATGAATTATCGTTCATATGAAATGTCATTCATATGATACATTCTTTGAGACAATTGGATCTAAAACAAGATTAAATATTATTGAAGTATTACAAGAAAAACCAATGTCTGTGACAGAGATATGTAATTCATTAAAAGAGGAGCAGAGTAAAATAAGTCATAATTTGAAATGCCTTATAGATTGCCATTTTTTAGATGTAGAACAACAAGGAAAAAAGAGGATTTATTCATTAAACAAAGACACAATGGTTCCTTTGATGAAACTTGTTGAAAAACACGTAACAAAATTTTGTTGTGATGAATGCAGGATGGAAAAATGAAAAAAGTATACTTAGATAATGGCGCAACAACAATGATGGATTCTAAAGTGATTGAAGCTATTCGGCCTTATTTTGATGAAAAGTATGGAAATCCTTCGTCTACTCATTCATTGGGTGGAGAATCAAAAAACGCTCTAGAGGAATCACGAAAAATAATTGCAAAATCAATAAATGCAAAGCCAGAAGAGATAATATTTACATCTGGCGGGACTGAATCTAACAATTTTGCTTTGAAAGGTATCTCTTTTGCTAATAAAGATAAAGGAAATCATATAATTATAACAAAAGTAGAGCATAAATGTGTTATAAACAGCTGTAAATGGCTTGAAAAACAGGGTTTTGAAGTTACTTATTTGAGTGTAGATAAAGAAGGTTTTGTATATCCAAAAGAATTGGAAAAAGCAATAACAGAAAAAACAATTTTAGTTTCTATAATTCATGGTAATAATGAGATTGGAACTATTCAGGATTTAAAGAAGTTAGGAGATGTTTGTAGGAGATATAATGTTTATTTTCATACAGATGCGTGTCAGAGTTATACAAAAACAGAATTAGATATGGAAAAACAACCTGTTGATTTAATGACACTAAATGCTCATAAAATACATGGACCAAAAGGGGTTGGTGTGTTGTATATTCGAAAAGGAACCAAGATAATGCCCTGGCAAGGTGGTGGTGGCCAGGAATTTAATATGAGATCTGGTACTGAGGATATTCCTGGTGTTGTTGGTTTTGCAGAAGCTGTAAACCTTGGTTTAAATAAAAAACATGTAGATTATATGACTAAACTAAGAGATAAACTAATTAAAGGCATGTTAAAAATATCACATTCTAGACTTAATGGAGCAACAGGAGATAAAAGATTGTGTAATAATGTAAATATATCTTTTGATGGTGTTGAAGGAGAGGCAATTGGAGGATATTTAGATGATGAGGGTGTTTGTTCTTCAACTGGTTCTGCTTGTTCAGAAGCCACTTTAGAACCAAGTTATGTTTTAAGATCAATTGGATTAAGTCACCAAGAAGCAAATGGTTCATTAAGATTAACCTTAAGTAGGTTTACTACAGAAAAAGAGATAGATTATGTTTTGGAGATTTTACCAGGAATAATAGAAAAGTTAAGAAAAATGTCTCCAATAGGGAATATAAGGAAGGAAGGATAATATGTTTGATTTTAAGGAATTGATAAAAGATATTCAGAAATATTTTGATAGTGGGGGAGGACACAGTTTTGATCATATTGAAAGAGTTTATAATTTAGCTATGGAATTAGCTAAAGATGAAAAAGTTGATTTAGATATATTAAAAGCAGCAGTATTACTGCATGATGTTGCAAGATTAAAGCAATGGAAAAATGAAGTTGAGTGCCATGCTGAGGAAGGAGCAAGAATGGCTCCTGAGATATTAAGGAAGCATAAATTTCCAGAAGAAAAAATAGAAGATGTTATACATTGTGTTATGGTTCATAGAAAGGGTAAATTTCTAGAACCAAAAACAAGAGAAGCAGAAATTTTACATGATGCTGATTTGTTAGACCTGCTTGGAGCAATTGGTATTTTAAGAGCTACAGCACATCTTTACAATAGAAGGTTATATGATGAAAATGAGGAAGAGCCAAAAGAATTTAGATTTAGGGATAAAAGTAAAGAGCCAAAAACAGTTTTGAATTGGTTGTATGCGTTGTCTTTGATGGAACTTTCATTTTTTAAAACTGAAAAAGCAAGAGAGTTTGGTAAAGAAAGATTAGATTATTTAAAAGATTTTATTAAGCATTTTAAAAAGGAGTGGAAAGGTGAATTATAATGTATGATAAAAAAACACTAGATAGATTTAGAAATCCAAAATTTTCAGGAGAGATTAAAAAGCCTGATGCAGTTGGACAAGAAGGAAATGTAAAATGCGGAGATATTATGAAGATCTTCCTCAAAATAGATAAAGGGACCATAAAAGATATAAAATTCCAGACTTATGGTTGTGTTGCTGCAATAGCTTCTTCAGATGCTATGTGCGAGATTGCAAAAGGGAAGAAAGTAGAAGATGCTTTAAAGATAAAACCAGAAGATATTGTTAAAAAATTAGGAGATGTGCCTCCTATAAAATTTCACTGCTCCATATTAGGGACAAAAGCTTTGAAAAATGCAATTGAAAATTATAAGAAGAGGGAAAAATGTCTAAAACAAAAATAACTAAGAATAGTTTATTAGGTGATGTAATGAAGATAGAAGGTTCTCATGAAGTATTATCTAAACATAATGTTCCTTGTTTGGGGTGTGCTATGGTCCATATGGAGATGGGGTTTTTGAAAATAGGAGATATTTGTAAAAATTATGGAATAGATTCAGAAAAATTATTGAAAGAGTTAAACAAACTTTAGAAAATGGCTATCTATTATTCAAATCAGCATTATGAAGGAAGCAGAGAGTACAGTACTCTTAATTACAAATCAAATAAAGTGTCCTATTCAACAAAAAGCACTGTAGGATGTGGGGCTGGTTGTGATCCTTGTGTTTATTGTAAAGGATAACAACAATTTTTATATAATTAAATTATATAAATAAAAACTAAGGAGGGGTAATATATATGTCTAAAACAGAAGAAAATCTAAAAGCATCTTTTGCTGGTGAGAGTCAAGCAAGAAACAAATACACATATTTTGCAAAGGTTGCAAGGAAACAAGGGTATTATTATATTGCGAAGATATTTGAGGAGACAGCAGATAATGAAAAACAACACGCAAAAGAAGAGTTTAAACTTCTAAAAGGTATTGGAGATACTGCTGAAAACCTTAAAGCAGCAATTGAAGGAGAACATTATGAGAATACTGAAATGTATCCTAATATGAAGAAAGATGCTGAAGAAGAAGGGAATAAAGAAGCTGCGCATTTGTTTGGAGAGATTGCAAAGGTAGAAAAAGAGCATGAAGAGAGATATAAAAAATTATTAGAGATGGTTGAGAAAGGAACTTTGTTTAAAAGAGAGAAACCAATAAGATGGAAATGCAGTAAGTGTGGTTATATTCATGAAGGAACAGAACCGCCAGAAAAGTGTCCTGCATGCAAACATCCTAGAGAATATTATGAACCAGAGTGTATGTGTTTTAAAGAAGGATGTGAAATCTGCAATTAAGAGGTTTAAAAATGAAAAAAGAAGAATGTTTTGATTTTGGTAGTAAAAAAGTATGCAATGTATGCAAATGTGATGAAGATTCATGCAAATGTGAAATGGAAATCAAAGATTGATTAGGGGTAATGAAAATGACAAAAATAAAAGTTTATTCAACACCAACATGTCCATGGTGCGTGAAGATAAAAGAATTTTTAGACGAGAAGAAAGTTGAGTATGAAGATATAGATGTATCTGTCGATCATGAAGCTGCAAAAGAGATGATGGAAAAATCCGGACAGATGGGTGTTCCACAAATAGAGATTAATGGAAAAGTGATTGTGGGTTTTGACAAAGAAGCAATAGAAGCAGAATTGGCAAAATAATATGTATGACTCAATAATAATTGGAGCAGGGATTGCTGGATTAAGTTCAGCAATTTATGCTTCAAGAAAAAGGATGAAGTTTGAGATTATTTCTTCTGATATTGGCGGTCAGTTTATGGTAAGTGGAGAAATATTGAATTATCCTGGAATAGTTAAAACAACTGGTGTAGGGTTTAGTTCTGTAATGGAAGAACAGATGAAATTTAATAATGTTAATATTATAAAAGAGTCGGTAAAGAAAATAGAAAAATTAGGTTCAAATTTCAAGGTTATAACTGATAAAAAAGAGTATGAAACTAGAACAGTGATTATAGCAACTGGTGCTAGGCCTAGGAAAATTGGTGTTCCTGGAGAAGAAGAGTTTGCTAAGAAAGGGGTTACTTATTGCTCTATTTGTGATGGTCCTTTGTTTTCAGGAAAAGATGTTGTTATTATTGGCGGGGGGGATGCTGCGCTTGAAGCAGTAGATTTTTTAAAAGAGATTGTGTCAAAAATTTATCTTTTAGTTAGAGGAGATAAATTTACAGCTCATGAATATCTTCAGGAAAGAGTAAAAGAGAATTCTAAGGTTGAAATTTTGTTCAATGTTGAAACAAAAGAGATTTTAGGTGACAATTTTGTTTCAGGAGTTAAGTATGAGCAAGATGGTGAAGAAAAAACAATAGATGTTCAAGGAGTTATTATAGAAATTGGAAGGATACCAAATACTGAAAATTTTGAAGATGTTATTAAATTAGATGAACACAATCATATATCTATAGATTGTCAGACAAACACTAATGTTCCTGGAATATTTGCAGCAGGAGATTGTGCATCTGGCCATGAATACCAGTATGTAATTGCTGCTGGTCAGGGATGTATGGCACTAATTAAGGCTGCAAGATATTTGGCTAAAAAGAAAGATTAAAAGGTGATAAATATGGTAAAAGCAAATGGAATTTATAAATGTGAGTTGTGTGGAAATGTTGTTTCTGTTATTGAAGCAAAAGATCCTGCTATTGTGTGTTGTGGTCAGGAAATGATATTATTAGAAGAAAAAACGAATGATGAAGGACAGGAAAAACATGTTCCTGTAATAGAAAAAACAGATAAAGGCATAAAAGTAAAGATTGGTTCAGTGCCTCATCCAATGGAAGATGGGCATTATATCGGCCTTGTTCAATTAATTAAATATGGTGAAGTGATTATAGGGAAAAGACTTAAACCCGGTGATAAACCTGAAGCAGATTTTTGTTGTATAGTTGAAACAGATGGATTAAAAGCAAGAATATTTTGTAATCTTCATGGAGTATGGGTAAGTAAATAGAGAATAAGCATTCTAGATTTAAAGATGAAAAAAGTTGATATTGATAGGATTTATAATATTCTAAAAAAAGAAGTTGAAGAACTTGGATGTAATAAGGAAGCTAAAGAAATCTGTCCTGTTGATGCAATAAAAATAGAAGAGGTATAAATGGAAGAAGATAAAGGGTTTTTTAAAAATTTAAATGAAGTTATGGGGTTTCCAAAAGAGGGAATTTTTAGTAAAGTTTTAGCTAAATCAGATAGTTATAATTATACTTTAATGTGTCTTTCAAAAGGAACTAATATAGATGAGCATACTTCAACAAAAAATGGGGTTGTACAAGTTATTAAGGGAAAAGGTATATTTAAATTATTTGATAAAGAAATAGAAATGAAGCCAAACATATTTATCTTTATGCCAAAGGATGCTCCTCATTCCTTAAAAGCAGAAGAAGATTTAGCAATATTGTTATTGTTGACGAATTAAATATATAGAAACGAAGTATTTAAATATTAAAAAAATTATGATATTTTGAAGAAAATGGAGTTCAATCAAAAGAATATTGGATGGTCTTTAGTTGGTTTTTCTATAATTCTTATGGTTGTACTTATATTTGTAAAAATAGATATAGATAGAAGAGGAGTTCTTCTTTGTGAATTGGTTTCTGAAACTCCTGACATGGATATGAAAGAATGTCCTGTGCATAAGAACAATACTTCGTGGTTGATTGTTGGGGCGTTTGGTATAGCTTTTGTTATTCTTGTGGTTGGATTTTATTTGGTATTTAATAAAACAGAAGCTAGTGATTCTAAATTTAAAAAGGTTAATCTTTCAAAATTGAATAAAGAAGAAAAGAATATATATAATATGATAAAAGGAAAAGAAGGTTCAATGTATCAAAGCGATATTATTAAAGAAACAGGATTATCAAAAGTAAATGTAACCAGGCTTCTTGACAAGATGGAAAACAAAAAAGTTCTTGAAAGAAAGAGAAGAGGCATGACTAATATTATAGTTCTTAAGTGAAACTAGTTTCACAGTTATCTTTAAAAAGGGTTTCAATATTACCTAATATGAATAAAAATGGTTTTATGTTTAGTAGCATTACCAATTTTTGCGGTACTTGGTATATTTAGTGTTAAGTATAGAAAATTAACTAAAGATGCATTAGATTGTTTGTTTAGGACTGTAACATTAAGAAAATGTAGATCTGGTCTAGATGATAAAATAAAATCTGATGTTACTGGAACTGTACTTAGATACTCTCCGAAAACAGCAAAATTTGTCTATAAACATTATAAAATTTTATCTTGGATTGTTTTAATTATATTTTTATGGAGTTTTTATGTAAGTATAAGTGGGTTGTATAATTACGTAAATTATGGGAATTGTAATGGGCCAGAATCAACTGATTTTTGTATATTTGACCTTACTGGTGAAAACAGCAAGATATCAGAAGGTGATATAACAATTCAATCAGAAATAGTTTATCCATCTCTTGAGGATGATGATCCTATAATAGGAGAAGAAATGGCAGAATTGACTATAATAGAGTTTGGATGTTATATGTGCCCTTATACAAAAAAAGCAGAACCAATAGTTCAAGAAGTTATTGATTATTATATGGGTAGAGTTAATTTTCAATTCAAAACATTTTACATACCCCATCATAATTTAAGTTATAGGGCTGCTTTGGCTGTAAATTGTGCTCAAGAACAGGATAAATATGTAGAATATCATAATGCTTTGTTTGATTTACAAGATAGTATAAAAAATGATTATTCGTTTTTTTCAATTGCAACGAATCTTAAATTAGAGGTAGAACAATTTAAAGAGTGTGTTTATGATGATAGGTATAAACAAGAGATTGATAGTGATTCTCTAATGGGTTTACATGCTGGTGTGGTTGGAACTCCAACTTTTTTCATAAATGAACAAAAGATTGTTGGTCCAAAACCATTTAAAACCTTTAAAAAAATAATAAATAAAGAGTTAAAATGATTTTCAAATATGATGTTGAAAAAATTAGAGAAGATTTTCCAGTTTTGTCTAAATCAATAATTTATTTTGATAGTGCGTGTATGTCTCTAAAACCAAAGCAAGTGATATCTAAAATTAATGAGTATTATAATGAATATCCTGGTTGTGCTGGAAGAAGTTCTCATAAACTGGCTAGTAGAGTTGAAGAAGAAGTGGCTAAATCACGGAATGAAGTAAAGAATTTTATTAATGCTAAATATGATTCAGAAATAATTTTTACAAGGAACACCACAGAAGGGTTGAATTTAGTAGCAAATTCTTTTGGATTAAAACAAGGAGATGAAGTAATTATTAGTGACAAAGAACATAATTCAAATTTGCTTCCCTGGTTAAAGTTACAGGAAAAGGGAATAAAAATTGTAGTAGTAGACAGTAATGAAGATAATACATTTAATCTTGAAAACTTTAAAAATCGTTTTACTTCAAATACTAAATTAGTATCTGTTGTTCATGTTTCTAATTTAGATGGTGTTGAAAATCCTATAAAAGAGATTGCTCAAATAACACATCAGAATAATGCTTTATTGTTAGTGGATGCTGCACAAAGTGCGCCACATAAAGAATTAGATGTAAGAAAACTCGATGTTGATTTTATGGCTTTTTCAGGACACAAAATGCTTGGGCCTACAGGAACCGGTGTTTTGTATGGGAAAAAAGAATTATTAGAAAAATTAGATCAGTTTATTGTTGGAGGGGAAACAGTAACTGATTCAACATATCAGGATTATAAAAAAGAAGAACTCCCAATGAGATTTGAGGCAGGTTTACAGGATTATGCTGGAATAATTGGATTAGGAGAAGCTTGTAGGTATCTTAAAAAGATTGGATTAAAAAAAATAGCAGAGCATGAAACAAAATTGAATAAAATGATTACAGAAGAGTTAGGAGATAATGAAAAGATAGAATTAATTGGACCAAAAGAAGCTGAAAAAAGGTCTGGAATCTTCTCTTTTAATATAAAAGGAAAGGATATGCACCATATTTCAAGGATGTTAGATAAATCAAAGAATATAATGACAAGAAGTGGAGCACATTGTGTACATAGTTGGTTTAATAAACATAATATGAAAGGGAGCGTAAGAGCATCTTTATATTTATACAATACTGAAGAAGAAGTTAGAACATTCATAGATGAGGTTAAAAAAATATTAAATTTATAGTGTTTGTTGTATCATTTAGGAAATTATAAGTTATTTAAACAAAGAAAAATAAGAGGTGGTAATATGAAAAAAACAATATTTAGTTTAGTTGCTCTTCTTTTGTTGAGTTTAAGTTTGGTTTTAGCTCATGGAGAAGGGATGTTTGAAGGAACAACAGAGACTGGGAATTCTTATGACCAGCATATGGGAGAAATGATGAAAGATGGTTGTGGAATGATGGACCATTCTTCATTTAAAAATAAAATAGGAGGAGGGAATATGGTATGTGGAATGGCAAGTACTGGAATGTTTAGTTGGGGTTTTTATAAATTATTTTATTTCGCAGTGGCTGTATTTATATTTTCAGTAATTTTTTGGTTGACTCATAATTGGTTAGTCAAACATAAAAAGAAATAATATAATTATTGGGGGGGGTTTATTTAAACATAAAACCAAGAAATAATTCAGAATTTTTTTATTTCTTCATTCTTAATAGCATTCTCTACTAATGTTTTGATATCAAATCCGGATTCGATTTTTTTTAAAGTGTTTATATCTGATTTAAGTATAGGGTGTTTTGGTAGGAAATAAGTGCAGCAATCTGGATAGGGTTGTGCTGAGATATTATATGTTTCAATTTTCTTGGCGATATCTATTATCTCCCTTTTATTCAGTCCAATTAATGGTGAAAATATGTTTTTATTTGATGCATGATATGTTGCATTTAGGTTTTCTATTGTTTGTGAAGCTACTTGTGATAAGCTATCTCCAACAACTAAAAATTTGGCTTTGTTTGCTTCTGCTATTTTAGATGCTATCCTTAACATAAATCTTCTATAAATGACCATTCTTGTTTCTGCTTTTGTTTTTTTAATAATTTCTTTTTGAAGTTTTTCAAAAGGAATTATGTAAAGTAGTGTTTTTGTTTGAAATTTGGATAGTTGTTTGGATAATTCAATTATTTTATTTTCAACTGCAGAAGTTGCTTGGTTTTTGTTTTGAAAATGAACTAAGATTACTTGGCAACCCCTTTTCATCATAAGATATGATGCAACTGGGCTATCAAACCCTCCTGATAATAATGCAACAACTTTTTGATTTGGATTTGTTGGAAGTCCACCAACCCCTTCAATAGATTCATAAGAAATATATGTTGTTTTATGTGAAATTTCTATTTTTAATATTAAATCTGGATTTGTTAGTTTTACTTTTTTATTATAAGCATTTATTATTGCTTCTCCTAGTAATTCGTTTATTTTCATAGAGTTTAGTTTGTATTGTTTATCGTGGCGGTGTGTGTCTACCTTAAATGTTGAGAAAGTTGTTTCTTTCAGGAAATCAATAACTTCTTTTTTTAGTTTTTTAAAATCTAAACTTGCTTTTTTTGCAAAAGAAAAATAAGCAATACCTGGAATTTTTGAAAGAATATCTTTTAGTTTTGAATAATTTTCCCCATCAATTGTTAAAGTGATTTGTCCAACTTCTCTTTTGATTGATTTTACAAGTTTTCCTGTTTTTTTCTTAATATTATTAATTAGAAGTCTTTCAAAATGGCCTCTATTTTTTCCTTTTAATCCTATTTCATCATAATGTATGACAATACTATCAAATTTATTTTTAATCATACATAAAGAATAATCTAAGCTTTTTTTAAACCTTTCTGTAATTTAGTTTATATAAAAATAATTAAAAAAAGAAATTATTATAATCTTCCTTCTAAATCCACACTCAGCTTTTCTACTACTGATTGAAAGAGTTGTGTTCCTTCTGCTAATTGTTTTTTTCCAGCTTCGATGGCTCTTGTTGCAATAGGATTTTTTTTATCTGATTTTTCAAATTTCTTACTATATTCATCAATCACAAACTCCTCAGCATATGTTCTAAGTCCTCTTCCTTCTGGTACATAGACAAAATATCTATCGTTTTTATGATGCCCTAGAATTCCATCCTCATTAGCATCAAGCATTACTCTGACCCTTTTTCTCCCATCATAGATATCTATTCTGTAGTCATATTAGTGTATGTTTTATTTCACTAATCTTCCTTCTCCTACTGAATCTATCCAAACCGCGTTTCCTTCATCTCTATCTAGGTGAACTGCTAATTTATATTTAGGAGAAACCCTTACACTTATATCTTTGAATATGGCTGGTCTTTCTCCTTTTATAGAAATACTAACTTCTTCTTTATCTTTAATGCCTAATTCTTTTGCGTCTTCTGGAGTACAATGCAAATGTCTTCTTGCAATCATTACTCCTTCTTTTATTTTAATTGTTTCTTTTAGTCCTTTAATTTTTAATTCTGGAGATTTTATAATATCTCCTGAGTGTCTTAGTTGTAAATCTCTTAATCCAAGTTTGATCATATCTGTAAAAGATAGTTCAACTTGTGTCTTTTTCCTCACAGGACCAACAATTTTTAGGATTATTTTGTTTTTCTCATTTATTAGTTCTACTGTTTCTTTTGCAACAAATTCTCCTGGCTGACTAAGATATCTTAATTCTGTTAGTTCGTATCCTTTTCCAAATAGTTTGTTTAAATGTTTTTGAGAAAGATGGATATGTTTGCTTGATATCTCTATTGGTATTATATATTTTTTAGTCATTTTATTTTTAATGTTTTAGAATTTTATAAGCCTTTCTATATAAAACAGGAACATTTAAATAGTTGAGCATGTATTCAATTATAATATGCAACAAATTAATAGAAAAGTAGTAGATTTTTTTTCAGCGTTGTCTGATGAGACAAGACTTAAGATATTAGGAATTTTGATGGAAAAAGATAAAACAGTAGGAGAGATTCATAAAAGTGTAGGGGATAAAAAACTAACTTTGTCTGCTATTTCACATCAATTAAAACATCTTTCTCTTTTGGGAATTGTCGTTTATGAAAAAAAAGGGAGAGAAAAATATTTTCATTTATCAGATAAATTTTGTTGGTGTATATTAAAGGATGCTTTTAAACATTTCAAATAAATATAAGATGAAACCAGATAAAACAGATCCAATTTGTGGGATGAAAGGCCATATTAAAGCACATGGCCATTATTTTTGTAGTCATCGCTGTATTGAAAAGTATGAAAAGCAAAACAAGATAAAACGTTGTTTGAGTTGTGATATTAAAGGTGGGCATAAGCCCTGGTATAAAGAAAGGCTTTATGTTGTTGGGTTAATAACAATTGCTTTGATTTTAATAAGTTATTTAATTCCTGCGTTAAGTAAATTATATGATTCATTTATAGATTATTTTAAATTGATTTGGTGGGCAATCCTTCTTGGGTTGTTTGTTGGTGGAATAATTGATCATTTAATTCCAAGAGAATATATATCAAAGTTTTTGGCTACTCATAAGAAAAGGTCTATTTTTTATGCTGTTGGTTTTGGGTTTTTAATGAGCGCGTGTAGTCATGGAATACTTGCTATTGCTATTCAATTATATAAAAAAGGGGCTTCTACTGCTTCTGTAATTGCTTTTTTATTAGCTTCACCATGGGCTAATCTGCCAATAACAGTCTTGCTTTTTGGATTTTTTGGTTTAAAGGCATTATATTTGGTTGTGTCTGCAATAGTTATTGGTATAATAACTGGATTTGTTTATCAGTTATTAGATAGAAAAGGTAAGATAGAAAAAAATCCTAATAGTGTAAAAACAGATGGAAAATTTTCAATAAAAAAGGATATGAAAAAAAGGTTCGAAAATCATAAATTTTCATCAAAAGATATCACAGGAGTATTAAAAGGTTCATGGGCTTTGGCTAAAATGGTTGTTTGGTGGATTCTTATTGGAATGATATTAGCTGCTTTTGTAAGAACATATGTTCCTCATGAATTCTTTATGAAGTTTATGGGACCAACATTAATAGGATTAGCTATAACTCTAATTTTTGCAACTATTATTGAAGTTTGTTCAGAAGGAAGCTCTTTCTTGGCTTTTGAGATATTTAATCAGACTGGTGCTTTTGGAAATAGCTTTACATTCTTAATGGCTGGTGTTGCTACAGATTATACAGAGATTGGATTAATTTGGAGTAATATTGGGAAAAAGACTGCTTTATGGTTACCTGTTATAACTATACCTCAAATTTTTATCTTGGGTTATTTGTTTAATTTATTATTATAGAATAAACATAAAACTTATATAATTCAAATTATAGATTATATTTATGAAAATAGCGTTTTTTGGGGTAAAGCCCTGGGAAGAAAAGTATTTAAAGAGGAAATTAAGTAAGCATAGTTTAAAATTTTTTGAAGAACCATTAGGTAATTCAAATATATCCAAGATAGAAGATTGTCAATCAATTTCTGTTTTTATTTATTCTAAGATTGGTTCAAAGATATTGAATAAACTTCCTAAATTAAAGATAATTACAACAAGATCTACTGGGTTTGATCATGTTGATGTAAAAGAGTGTAAAAAAAGAAAGATAATAGTATGTAATGTTCCATTTTATGGAGAAAACACTGTAGCAGAGCATACTTTTGGGTTAATATTGGCTTTGTCTAGGTACATACATAAATTGTATGTTAGAACATTGAAAGATGATTTTTCTATTGAAGGTATGACTGGTTTTGATTTGAAAGGAAAAACAATAGGGGTTGTTGGTGCTGGTCATATTGGTATACATGTTATAAGGATTGCAAATGGTTTTGAGATGAATGTTCTGGTTTATGATGTGAATAAAGATTTAAAATTATCTAAGAAGCTTGGTTTTTATTATGTTAGTTTAAATGAATTGTTGAAAAAATCTGATATTGTTTCATTGCATGTGCCATATAATAAAAATACACATCATTTGATAAACAAAAAAAATATTAAGTTGATGAAAAAAGGGGCTATTTTAATAAATACATCCAGAGGGGGGTTGATTGATACAAATGCTTTATTATTTGCTTTAGAAAATAAAATATTAGGTGGCGCTGGTTTAGATGTTATTGAAGGTGAAGAGTTGATTAAAGAAGAAAAACAATTGCTTCATGAGACTGGGAATGTCGATAAGTGGAGAACAATTGTAAGAAATCATAAGATATTTAGAATGGAGGATGTTGTGTTTACCCCACATAATGCATTTAATAGCAGAGAGGCTTTAATGAGGATATTGGATACAACAATAGATAATATAAAATCTTTTTCTAGTAAAAAACCAATAAATATTGTTAAATAGAATATAAGATATTCTAGTGAATAATAAAAAACTTTAAATACCCCTACGAAATTCTGATTTTGGTGATAATAATGCCTGTTTTAGGAATAAACTTTACAAAAATAAATGCTGAAAGAAAAGCTGCAATAAGTGGAAAGATTAATATAAATAACAATATCGTTGTGACTGATGTTAAAAAACATGATTTTAAATTATCTGGTCAGGAATCTGTAAGAATTGAATTTAAATTTAATGCTGATTATAATCCAAATATAGGATCTATAATGATTGAAGGAGAGACAATAATTGTTGACCAACAAAAGAAATTAGAAGAAATTCTTAATCAATGGAAAAAAGATAAGAAACTTCCAGATGATGTTTTGTCTCAGGTAATGAACAGTTTGCTTACAAAATGTAATGTAGAAGCATTAATTGTCGGTAGAGAGGTTGGATTACCACCAACCCTGAACATGCCTAAAGTTAAGACAACAAAATAAAAACGAAAGTTTTATTTAATATTATTCTATTAGGTTAATAGATGGGGCTTTTATGAGCAAAGAAATAAAATTAAAAGTTGTAGAAGCTGTAGCAGATGATGTAGAGAAAGGTATAGTCAGAATTGATTCTAATTTTATGAAAGAGACTGGAATAAAGCCAGGTGATATTATTGAAATAAATGGTGATAGAAAGACTGTTGCTGTTGCTGATAGAGCTTATCCAGGAGATATTGGTCTTAATATAATACGGATGGATGGAATTATAAGAAAAAACGCCAAGACAGGTATTGGTGAATTGGTTGGGATAAAAAAGGCTGAAATAAAAGAAGCAAAGAAAATTACAATAGCGCCGTCTAGAAAAGGGGTTATTGTAAAGGCATCTTCTAATTCTTTTAAACAAGGATTACTCGGTAGAGCCGTTATTAAAGGAGATATTATATCTATGGGTGGTACAAAAAGGAGACGTACTGCAATGGCTGATAATCCAGATAATCCTTTTTTTGATGATGTGTTTAAGGGCTTTCTTGAAGATAGCTTTAATGTTGGTTTTGGTTTTGGTGACCTAAAATTTGTTGTTGTTGATACTAATCCCAAAGATGCTGTTATAATAACTGAATCTACTGAAATAGTTCTTAATCCTGAAGCTGTAGAAGTCAAAGAAGAAATTGTTTCGGATGTTAATTATGAAGATATTGGTGGATTAAATAATGAGATTAAAAAAATAAGAGAGATGGTAGAGTTGCCATTAAAATATCCTGAGATATTTGATAAATTGGGGATTGAACCTCCAAAAGGGGTTTTATTGCATGGTCCTCCTGGGACTGGTAAGACTTTGCTAGCTAAAGCTGTTGCAAACGAATCTGATACTCATTTTGCTGTTATAAATGGTCCCGAGATTATGTCAAAGTTTTATGGAGAATCTGAACAGAATTTACGTAAATTCTTTGAAGAGGCTGAAAAGAATGCGCCTTCTATAATATTTATTGATGAGATTGATTCATTGGCTCCTAAAAGAGAGGAAAGCAAAGGAGAGGTTGAGAGAAGGGTTGTTGCTCAGTTGCTTGCTTTAATGGATGGTCTGAAATCAAGAGGCAAGGTTGTTGTAATTGCTGCAACAAATATTCCTAATTCAATAGATCCTGCTTTAAGAAGGCCTGGAAGGTTTGATAGGGAAATTTCAATTAATGTTCCTAATAAAAAAGGGCGTTTGAATATATTAAAAATTCATACAAGAAACATGCCTTTGGAAGGATCTTTCTACAGCGATATTGCTGCAAAAGGATTGATTAAAAAGATAGATGAAAGATTTGATGGATTAAATAAAGAGGTTGAGTTGAATAAAAATAGAATTTTAGATACTAAATCTGATATAAAAAAACTTCAAACTAAATTAAAAGAGTTAGAGGAGATGAAGAAAGGGAGAGATGCATCTCTTGTTGGACAGACTTTAAATTTGATAAGTCAAGTTAATAAAAAAATTGATTCTAAGAATAATGAACAAAAAGACTTAGAGAAAGAGTTGGTTAAATTAGAAAGAAGTATTAAGAAAATAGATGAAACTAAGAAATTGTTAGAAAAGAAAAAAAGTCTCCTTAATGATAGTATTGATTCTATAAAATCTATCGAACATATTAAAGAGATATGGAGTGAAAAAGAAAAAGATGAAAGAAATATATTTATTGAACTAAAGAAATGGAAAGTATCAGAAGAAGTACAATTAATTATTACTGATTTAATAGAATTGAAAGTAGTAAATAAAGAATTTTATCAATCTATAAGGCAGAATGGAATTCCAAGAGATTTAGAAAATATGGCTGATATAACATATGGTTTTGTTGGTGCTGATTTAGAAGCATTGGCAAAAGAATCTGCTATGGTTGTTTTAAGAAAGGTTCTTCCTGATTTAAAATTAAAAGATAATCAATCGCTTTCGAAAGATGTTTTGGAAAAATTAGTAGTAACTCAAAAAGAGTTTAGGGAAGCATTAAAGATGGTTAGACCTTCTGCATTGAGGGAGGTATTAATAGAAAAACCAAATGTAAAATGGGAGGATATTGGTGGATTGGATAAAGCAAAAGAGAGTTTAGAAGAAGCTGTTGAATGGCCTCTTAAAAATCCAAAAGATTTCAAAAAGATGGGAATAACTCCTCCAAGAGGTATTTTGCTTTATGGTGCTCCTGGAACTGGTAAAACTTTACTAGCTAAAGCTGTTGCAACAGAGAGTAAAGCTAATTTTATACTTGTTAAGGGTCCTGAATTATTGTCAAAGTGGGTTGGTGAATCAGAAAAAGCTGTTAGAGAGATTTTCAAAAAGGCCAGGCAAACCGCCCCTACAATTATTTTCTTTGATGAAATTGATGCATTAGCACCAAGAAGGGGGGTTAATCAAGGGAGTCATGTAATTGAATCTGTTGTAAATCAGATTTTAACTGAGTTAGATGGATTGGAAACATTAAATGATGTTGTTGTTTTAGCTGCTACAAACCGGCCAGATATAATTGATTCTGCTTTGTTAAGGCCAGGAAGATTTGATAGATTGATATTAATTCCAATACCTGATAAAAAAACAAGAGAAGAAATATTTAAGGTTCATACAAAAGGGATGCCTTTAGAAGGTGTTGATATTAAAAAGTTAGTTGAGAGAACAGAGGGTTATACTGGTTCTGATATAGAAGCTTTATGTAGAGAGGCAGCAATAAATGCTTTGAGAAAAGATATGAATTCAAAGGAAGTTACAATGGCAAATTTTGAGAATGCTTTAAAAGAAATTGGTCCTTCTGTAACAAAAAATATTGAAAAAAAGTATGAAGAGCTTAAAGATAGTTTGAAATCTTCAACAGCTAAACAGATGGAAGAAGAGTCTCCTAGTTATTTTGGTTAAATACAATTTCAACTTCTTTTTCCATGCCTTTAATATGGTCAAAATTAGAAAGTTCTTCTGGTGTTATCCATTTGAAGTCTTCAAAATCATTTGAAAGTTTAACATCATCTGATTTAGATTTAATTTCAAAGCAAAAACCAATAACATTGTGACCATCGGGTCTTACAAAAGTAAAATCTTTTATGTATCTTTTGTTGTCCTCTATTTCTAAACCTACTTCTTCTAGTACCTCTCTTTTAAGAACATCCATAATTGTTTCACCTTTTTCAGATTTTCCACCAGGAAAAACCCATTTTCCTGGATAAGCAATCTCATCTTTATTCCTTTTAACTATCAAGAATTTATCTCCTGATTTGCTTTTAATAAAAGCATTAATAGCAACAATGTGTTTTTTATTTTCCATAAATCTGGTGAAAATGTTAAAGTTTATAAAGTTTTGTTCTATCATTTATTTATGGCAAAATTAACTCAAATAAAGAGATTTCTTGATAGAGAATTAGAAGTTAAGAGAATATCAGATAGTTCGAGGAATGGTTTACAGGTTAAATGTAAATCTGAAGTTAAAAAAATTGGATTTGCAGTTGATGGTTGTTTGTCTACTTTTGAAAAAGCGAAAAAAGCTAAAGTTGATTTATTGATTGTTCATCATGGGATTAAGTGGAAACCTCAAAAATATATAAAATTGACTAAAGATAGAGAAAATTTTCTTAAAAAAAATAAAATTTCTTTATATGGGGCACATTTGCCTTTAGATAGAAATCATAAATATGGGCATAATATTGGATTAGCTAAAATTTTAGAGTTAAGTAAAATAAAAAGATTTGGTTCTTATCATGGTTTTAAGATAGGTTATAAAGGTATATTTGATAAACCTAAAACCCTTAATCAAATTTCAGATATATTAAACAAAGAATTGAAAACAAAGTGTAGAATTTTTTCTTTTGGAAAAACAAAAATAAAATCAATTGGTATTGTTTCTGGTGCAGGAGCAGCATCAATAGAAGATAATGTAAAAGAAAAGTTAGATTGTTTTTTAGTTGGAGAAATTAATTTAGGTGAATATAATAGAGCTAGAGATTATAAATTAAGTATGATTGTTGGAGGGCATTATGCAACAGAAACTGTTGGTTTGAAGTTATTGATACCCTTTATAAAAGAAAGATTTAATGTACAGACTGTATTTATAGATAATAAAGCAGATTTATGATTTTTCTGATCCTTGGACTAAAACTGTAACTTTTCTTTCTCTATTATGATCTAGTTCTACTAACATAATCTCCTGCCATCTTCCTTTAGCAAGTTTGCCGTCTTTTATGATTAATATTATTGAACAAGGTAAGATCATTCCTTGGGAGTGTGCATGGCCATTTTTACATTCAGAAATGATTCCACAAGAATCTGGTTCGCATAAATGTGTATTGCGTTTTCCATTTGGATTATTAGAATCTTTTATATCATTATGACCATATTCGGCATTAGGATCTGCAAAATTGTCTAAAATTTTTTGAAGGTCTCCTTTTTCTCCTATTAGTTTTTTTTCGTTTTCATTAACCCACACGCTGCATGTTGTGTGGTGTGTTTGAATAACAACAAAACCAGAATCAATATTGGATTCTTTAATAAAATCTTCAATATTAGAAGTAATTGTGATGAAATCCAGTCTTTTTTTGGTTTTATAATCAAATGTTTTTGATTTAGATATGAAATTCATTAGAACAATATTCAAATCAGTAATATAAAAACGTTATGAATTAATAAAGAACCAAAATACTTAAATAACTAAACAATCTAATTAGTTTATATGGCAGATACAAAAGCAGGCGATTTAGTAAAGATTACAACAAAAGATGGTGTGTTTGAAGGTATTTTAATGCCTCGTCCAGATGTTCTTGAGAAGGACATTACTGTTATTAAACTGGATAATGGATATAATATTGGTATTAATAATAAGAAGATAAAAAAGGTGGAGTTAGTAAAAAAATATTCTCCTAAGAAAGCTTCAAAATCAGAATTAAAACCAAAAAAAGGTTTGCCTAATGTAACTATATTGTCAACAGGAGGTACAATTTCCTCAAAAATTGATTACAAAACAGGTGGTGTTTATGCTGATTATACTGCAGAAGATTTTGTTTCTATGTGCCCTGAATTAGTTGAGATTGCTAATTTAAAAGCTAAAAAAATACTATCTGTGATGTCTGAGGATATGAATGGAAAAGATTGGGTCTTAATTGCAAAAGAGGTTGAGAAAGAGCTTAACTCTGGTGCAGATGGTGTTGTTGTAACACAAGGAACAGATACATTGCATTTTACATCAGCTGCGCTATCATTTTTATTAAAAGATTTATCTAAACCAGTTGTATTAACAGCTGCTCAGAGAAGTATTGATAGAGGAAGTTCTGATGCTTTTATGAATTTGATTTGTGCTGTGACAGCTGCTGCTAAATTTGATGGTGCTGAAGTTATGACTTGTATGCATGGAACAACAAGTGATGATTATTGTTTATTGATCAGAGGTACAAATGTTCGTAAAATGCATACTTCAAAAAGAGATGCTTTTAGGCCTATGAATGAATTACCATTAGCAAAAGTGTTTGAAAATGGAAAAATAGAAGTAGTGAATCAGAATTTTATGAAAAGAGGTAAATCTAAGGTTAAAGCTATTGATAAGTTTGAAGAAAAGGTTGCTTTAATCAATGTTTATCCTGGAATGGATCCAGAAATAGTTGATTTTTATGTAAAAAAAGGTGTTAAAGGAATTGTTTTAAGTGCAACTGCTTTAGGTCATGCACCTCAAAAATTATATCCTAACATAGAAAAAGCGATTAAAGCAAAAATTCCTATTGTAATTGCTTCCCAAACTTTATATGGAAGGGTCCATCCATTAGTTTATTCTGCTTTAAGAATACTCTCAATTAAATTAAAATGTATTTTTGTAGAGGATATGTTGCCTGAAGTAGCTTATGTTAAGTTGGGTTTTGTGCTATCACAAACAAAAGATTTAGACAAGGTAAAGGAATTAATGTTGACTAATGTTTCTGGAGAGATTACAGAAAGAAGTGATGAAAAAAGCTTCTTATATTAAAAAATGGATTATCAGAAATTAGGATTTAAATGTGGATTAGAGATACATCAACAATTAGAAGGTAAAAAATTGTTTTGTGATTGTCATACTATTAATTCTAAGGAAAAACCTGATGTTCATTTTGAAAGGAGATTAAGAGCTGTTGTTGGAGAAACAGGAGAGATTGATATTACTGCAAAATATGAGATGGAGAAATCTAAAAAATTCATTTATGAAGCTGATTCTAAAGATTGTTGTTTAGTTGAGATGGATGAAGAGCCACCACACTCAATAAATAAAGAAGCTGTTGATGTTGTACTACAGGTTGCTTTGATGTTAAAAGCCAAAATTGTTGATGAAATACAAGTTATGAGGAAGACGGTTATTGATGGGAGTAATGTTTCTGGTTTTCAGAGAACTGCTTTGGTTGCTTATGGTGGTGTTGTAGAAACTTCAAAAGGCAATGTTGGAATTCCAACTATTTGTTTGGAAGAAGAGGCTGCTCAAAAAGCAGAGGAAACTAAAGAATATACAAAGTATAGATTAGACAGATTAGGGATACCATTAATAGAGATAGCAACTGATCCTGATATAAAAGATAATGAACATGCAAAAGAGGTTGCTGAGAAGATTGGCATGATTTTAAGGAGTACTGGAAAAGTTAAGAGAGGTATTGGAACCATACGACAAGATGTGAATGTTTCTATTAAGGGCAAATCAAGAGTTGAGATGAAAGGTTTCCAGGATTTAAGATCAATACTAATTATAATTGAGAAAGAGGTTAATCGGCAAATTAAACTTAGTAAATCTTCTCCTGAAGTTAGAAAGGTTAATTCTGATGGAACTACAAATTATTTAAGGCCTATGCCTGGTGGGGCGAGGATGTATCCTGAAACAGATGTTATTCCGTTAAAGGTTTCTGTAAAAGATATAGCAGATGCTCCTGAATTGATTCATGAAAAAGCAAAAAGGTTTGAAAAATTAGGTTTAAATAGAGATTTAGCTAATTATTTTGCAAAAAACAACGCAGATGTGTTTGAAGATGCTGTAAAAAGATTTAAAAATTTAAAGCCTTCTTATATCGCGTCAATTTTTACTTCTCTTAAAGATATTAGTAAAAAGTATAATGTTGATTTTGATAAATTGACTGATAAACTGGTTTTAGAAGTGTTGTTATATGTAGATAAAGGTCAAATATCAAAAAATATGATTGCAGAAGTTATAGTTGATCATTCAAAAGGCAAGTTTGATGTTAAAAAGTATAAATCAGCTTCAAAAGGTGATTTAGAAAAAGAAATTAAAAAGATTGTTGAAGGAAAGCCAGGGTTAAGTATTGGAGCTTATATGGGAATTGTTATGGGCAAATACAAAGGAAAGGTTGATGGCAAAACAGTTATGGATATTCTTAAGAAATTGGTTTAAACGCACCCAGGAGGATATAAACCAAGTGCAAAATCACTTGACACTTTGTGGGTTTCCTAGCTTTACTCGTCAAGCTCACTTATTAAGATAAACGCGCCCAGGAGGATTTGAACCCCCGACCTATTCCTCTCTTCTGATAATATTAGGAGGGAATCGCTCTATCCAGACTGAGCTACGGGCGCATATAATGAATAAATTTATATTGTTTTAATAAGCTTTTCATTATTATGTATAGAATAAAGAAGAAACCAGAAGATTTTGTAGTAAATGAAATAACAAATATTAGATTAAATGATAAAGGGGTTTATTCTGTTTTTTTGCTTAAGAAAAGGGATTATACAACTGAAAGAGCTGTTCAGACAATTGCTAATAAATTAGGAATACCTAGAAAGTTTATTAGTTATGCTGGGAATAAGGATAAGATTGCTGTAACAACTCAGTATATTTCTATAAAAAATTCTAGAATAAAAGAATTGGAATTAACGGATATTTTTTTGGAGTTTAAAGGGTATTTAGATAATCCAATTCTTTTGGGTGATTTAGAAGGAAATGAATTTGTTATTAAAGTTATAACAGATAGAAAACCAAAAAAGATTGCTAAAATGATTAATTATTTTGGAGAGCAGCGGTTTTCTAAAAACAATAAAGAGATTGGCAAATTAATTATAAAAAGGGATTTTAAAAAAGCTGTAGATCTTATTATTAAAAATAATGAAAGATTAGTTGAAGAATATTTATCAAAAAAACCAACTGATTATATTGGTGCTTTAAGAAAAATTCCATTAAAAATATTAAAATTGTATGTTCATTCTTATCAATCTTATTTATGGAATGAGATGGTCACAAAATGCAATACTAAAACTCTTCCTATAATTGGTTTTGGTACTGAAGTTACAGAAAACATTAAAGGAATTCTTAATAAGGAGGGAATTACTACTAGAGATTTTATTATAAAACAGATACCTGAATTAAGTTCAGAGGGTAATGAAAGAGATGTTTTTGTAGATATTAAGAATTTAGAAATTGAAAAAATAGAAAAAGGATATATTCTAAAGTTTATGTTGTCTAAAGGGAGTTATGCTACTGAAGCTATAAAGCAGATTTTTCCTGAATAGGATCTAAGATTTTAATTACTTTTTGTACAATACTATCTATATCTTCAGTATTCGCATCAATTGTTTTTAACAAACCTTTTTCTTTATAATATTTTATTAAAGGTGCTGTTTGTTCTTCATAAATTTTTAATCTTTTTTTGACTGCTTCTGGTTTATCATCATCTCTTTGGTATAATTCACCACCACATTTGTCGCAAACATTTTCTACTTTTGGTGGGATATTGTTAATATTAAAGATAGCACTACATTTTTTGCAGATTATTCTTCCACCTACTCTTTGTATTATTACAGATTCATCTGCAGTAAAATTAATTACAACATCTATTTTTGAGAATTCGCTTAATGCTTCTGCCTGAGGGGTTGTTCTTGGAAATCCATCGAGAATATAACCTTTTTTAACGTCGTCTTTAGATAACCTATCTTTAACCATATTTATTGTGACTTCATCAGGGACTAATTTTCCCTGATCCATATATTTTTTAGCTTCTTGGCCTAAGTTTGTGTTGTTTTTTATATTTTCCCTAAAAATATCTCCTGTAGAAATATGAAGGATTCTGTATTTTTCTTTAATTCTGCTTGTGTATGTTCCTTTTCCAACACTTGGTGGTCCTAAAAAAACTATATTCATTGTACAACCTCCTTTAAGATAAAAAGCCTCCGATGGGAATTGCACCCACGACCTGCAGATTACAAGTCTGCCGCAATAGCTACTATGCTACGGAGGCATATCTATTTGAGTTAATATATCATTTAAAAATCTTACTAAATTCTTAATGTGTTGGAAATGTTGTTGCTGGTTTAGTCCACGCAACATCGCTATATCTATACAGATTTAAGAATGATCTTATTCTGCTGTGAAGATCGTTTACATCTCCTATTACATTGCTTGCATATCCTTCTGTATATGGTTTGAATATATATTTATTAAAGAATGTTCTTAAAAAATAAAATAAAGGTTTTGTATCCCATCTGTTTTCATAGTCTGTTTCAACATAACCATCAAAAATAAAATCAGCTTTTCCTTGATTCATTTTTACTTTTACTTTGTCAACTTCAACATCAACTTCTTTTATATCTGTTAAAATAATCCTTAATTTAATGACATTATTAGCATAATCTGTTATTTTTTTCCATGGTTCCATTTCCCATTCAATAAATTTCCCGTCTTTAGTTACGTTTTCAATCATTCTTCTCTCTCTTTTATCATATCCTTTTTCCCTTAGCCAACCATCCACTAATTTATATAATTCTGAAACTTTGAATAAGCCTTCATAGCTTAAACGCATCTTGTCAATTACAACTTCTCTTTCAGCCATTTAAATCACCATATTAATACATATCATAATATGCATTGCCTTTTGCTTCCATATCAAGATATTCTTTTGCTATTGTTTGTAATTTGTAGATTCTATAGTAAAGTTCGTCCCACCACACAGACATTACTCTTTCTTCTTTTAGTATAAATAAAGAATAGACATTATACAGCATTTTTCCAAATCTAGATTTTCCAAACATTCCTGTGTAATCCATCTCCATATCTCCATCAATTTCTATTTTTAGTCTGCATTTAGTTAATTTTACTTTTTTACCATCTTTTATAACTTCGATATCTTGAGCATCAAAAATATGGAAAAAAACTTTTATATTATATTTTACATACTCATTGACTCTTCTCCAAGCACTCCATTTGAATTCATATTCTATACCAGCAGCAGTACCTGGTCTTATCCTAGATGTTGGTTCATCAAAATAGTATAAATTGTCATAGAACCATCTTTGCATATTTTGGTACAATCCATCTAGATTTATTATACCTACTTTTTGTAGTACAAGCTTTCTTGTACTGATTTTTTTGTCATAATCTCCCATATCTAATAAACATAGGAAATTATCTTTATAAAAGTTTTGAAATTATACATTATTTAGATAATATAATTAGGCTATTCCTTCTTTTTCTCCAACCCCTTTTTCATGCCAATATTGCCCTCCTTCTGGTTCTGGCATATATGTTCTCATTCCTAAGAAAGTTTTTACCATTTCTTGTACTCTATATGTATCTCTATAAAGAGTCATTCTGTGTTTTTCTAGCTCTGCTTTGAAGATTCTTTTGTGGAAAACAGTATTAATGTGTTTTAGTAAAGGGTGGTCTCTCCATCCTTTTCCTTTTTCGTGATTATAATCCATCTCTAAATATGATTGGAACATAAGTTCTAAATCTGCGTTTTGTGTTTTAAATTTTTTTCCTTGGCGCATTACTTCAATATCTTTTGCACCAACAACATGCCAAAAAACATCAAGATCATATCTATAATAGTTGTTGCCACTAGGAATTTTTTTGAATCTCCACCATATCCACATCTCTTTTCCAATTGGTGCCTCTCTAAGAAGATAGAAGTGTTCTGGCCATTTAGGGTCGTCTCTTGCAATATATTTTTCTTCAATAAACCAATCATGAAGCATCATATATAAGTTTTTCATATGAAATTCGTTTCTATATCTAATTCTTGCTTCAGCAGCTTTAATCGTTATTCTATCAGTATATACATGTTTTGCTCTTGTATAATCCTCTGGCATAATCTATTTTTGAGTATTTATTGTTTATAAAATTATCTAAAATTTGTAATAATTTAATTTTTTAATTTATGAGAAACTAAAGATTTATGCTGCCATATCTTCAACTAAATCTTCTTCATGATCTGTTGTTTCTTTAAGAATCTCCAATTCATCATTAAATTCCTGGATAAACTTTTCATATCCTTTCTGTTCTTCTATGAAATCAGAAGATTTCATCATTTCAGGAATAATCAATAAATTTGAAAGTATTGTTTCTTTTATTTCATCAGCATCTTTAACAAGATTGGATGTTCCAGAAATTTTGGCTAAATCGTCAATAATTTTATCTATAAGAATTTTCATACCAATAGCATATTTAGATACTTCTTTGAGGTTGTTTTTCACAGATTTTTTAATGTGATTAATTTGTTCATTTTCATTGAATATTGAATCAATAATATCTTTTAAACAAATTCCTAGATCTTCTGTATCTTTGATTAGTCTTTTACCATTTATAATAATATTATATTGAAATGGTTTGTTGTTCTGGAAAAGTTTACTTTTTCTTACATTAAGCTCGAATTTTGCTGCAAGATTTTTTAATCTTTTTATATCTCTTTTTATTAGAATTTCATATCTGTTAGTTTCTATAAGATATTTTTTTGGTTTTTTGTGATGTAGTCTAAATGCAATAAAATCTTTTACTTTTCTCATAATAATCCTATAATAGTTATTTTATTTAATATTTTCTATTAAAGCATAATTTATATAAATAATAGATAATAACTATTTTATATGTTGGTGGGAATAGTAGGAAAAGCGAATGTTGGAAAATCTACATTCTTTAAGGCAGTTACTCTAGCAGAAGTTGAAATAGCAAATTATCCTTTTGCAACAATTAAACCAAATCATGGAACTGGTTATGTGAAAATTGAGTGTGTTGATAAAGAGTTTAATGTAAAATGTAATCCAAGATTTGGATATTGTGTGGATAATAAAAGATTTGTGCCTGTGGATATGTTAGATGTTGCTGGATTGGTGCCTGGTGCACATGAAGGGAAAGGGATGGGTAATCAATTTTTAGATGATTTAAGGCAAGCGGATGTTTTAGTGCATGTGGTGGATATTTCTGGTTCAACAAATGAAAAAGGAGAAGTAGTAGAACCTGGAGAATATGATCCTGCAAAAGATATAAAATTTTTAGAAGAAGAGCTTGATTATTGGTATTTGAGTATAATAAAAAAAGGATGGGAAAAATTTGCAAAAGAAGTTCAACAAACACATAAAGAGGTTGATAAATCTCTTTCAAAACAATTATCTGGATTGAGTGTAACAGAAGATATGATCAAAGATCAGATTAAGATTCTTGGTGTTGATCCTTCGAAACCAGTAGGATGGTCGGAAGATAATTTGTTTGAATTGGCTAAAAACCTTAGAAAGATAACAAAACCTATGATTATTGCTTGTAATAAGATTGATATTAAAGGGGCTGTGGAAAATTTTACAAGAATTGAGAATGAGTTTCCAGACCATATGTTAATTGCGTGCAGTGCAGAATCAGAATTGGCATTAAAAGAAGCTGCAAAGGATGATTTAATTAAATATATACCAGGAGAAAATTCTTTTGAAACAATAGATGAAGGAAAATTAAATGATAAACAAAAATCAGCTTTGGATTTTATTAAAGTGAATATATTAGATAAATATGGTTCAACAGGGGTTCAGGAAATATTAGATAAAGCTGTTTTTGAATTATTAAATTATATTGCTATATTTCCAGGAGGAGTTAATAAATTAGCAGATCAAGATGGAAATGTGCTGCCTGATTGTTTTTTAATGCCTTTTAATTCAACTGCAATAGATTTTGCATATAAGCTTCATTCAGATTTTGGAGATAAATTTATACGTGCTATAGATGTAAAAACAAAAATGACTGTAGGTAGAGATCATGTGTTAAAAAACAAAGATGTTATAGAAATTATTAGTGATAAATAAAATATCTTCCGAAAATTTTATAAATATCAAAAACAGTACATGTCTGTATGTGGATTGCTAAGGTAAAATATAAACATGATTGCATTCTTGGAAACAGATGCAAGAAATTTAAAGTTGCTTTACAGTCAGTAGCATTTTCTGTTTTTAGGAAAAAAGAAAAAATTATTGCTTCTTCTATGCATTATATGTCTGGCGATCCAAAAAAAATTGAAAGATTTGTTAAAGATTTGAAGAAAGATAAAAAGGTAATAAAACTAGAGAAAAAAGGAGATATGTTTTTTCTTTTAGAGAAAGCAGATAAAAAAGCAGTTGCTAGTTATATACCAAAAATAATTTTTGTTAAACCTGTTTTGATGGATATAAATGGATATGAAACATGGGAAATTGGTTCTTGGGAAAGAGAGGAAGTTTCTAGGTTTATTAAAAATGTTAAAAGAAAGACTGAAAATTTTAAATTGATTAAATTCCATAATGTGAATATTAATAATGTGTTTTTTCCAAGATTCATGCCTAATCTAACAGAAAAACAAAAAACAGTTATAGAACTTGCTATACAAGAAGGTTACTATAAAAATCCTAGAAAAATTGATCTTAGAAAACTAGCTAAAATTAGGGGTGTTTCTCTTTCTACATACCAGCAACATTTAAGAGTTGCTGAGGAAAAATTAATTCCGAATATGCTTACTTATTCTAAGTAAGAATACCGTACATGTTTGGTGAAAAATATAAATAATATTTAGTTTCTACTTAGTAGTAATTAAATAAATGAAAATGGGGAACTATCAAAAACATTTAAAGATGATGAAAGAAGGATGCTATTCGCAGTTCCTTAAAGAGGAAGCTGAGAAGAGAAGCAGGATAAATACAGGCATTACTAGTCCTTTAAGAGGAGTTGGTAGAATAGCTGAAGTAAGAGCAACCGAGGATTTAATAAATTTAAATCTGATAGGTAGTGATAGATATAAAGGTATTGAGTTTAAAGATCCGTTTTTTGAATATGATGAAGGGAGGGGGATAATTGGGTTTAGAATTCCAGCATTTTTTTATCTTAATAGTGAACCATCAGTAGTTGTGATTTTAGATGAAATTGTAAGATATTCTGGAAGTAAGTTAAGACAAGAAGTACTAATGGAAATTGTAGGGAGAAAGGAGATAAATAAGAATTTACCCCTTTATATAAAGGAGATTAATCTTAATAATAGTGGGTGGGCTGTTGAGGATTTTATTGCTCTTGAATTTGAGATATACCATAAAGACGGAGATTTCTCTTCATTTAGAAAAGAAGATGCATTATCACTCAATGAAAGAGGTATAAGAGATTTAGTTAATGCAACGTATGAGTATCTTGAATTAACCATAGGCGGAAAAGTTGAGAGTGCAGAAGAAAGAGCATTAGAGGAGTTAGCAAGAAAGTTAGTGGAATAGACAATCTAAATCTGATAAAAAAATAATTCGAGAAAGAATTAAAGAAAATAAATTTTGCATTTGATTATGTATAGATACAATAAAGATTTATTTTCTTGCTCTTAATTTTTTAAAGGATTCTACTACATCAATCATATATTTTCCTTCTTCTAATTTAAATATCAAAGGGTCTCCTTTAAATAAATGAACCAAATCAAGTTCGTATTGTCCTGGTTTTTTTATTTTTATAGATTCTAAATCGAGAATAACCGGTTCTCCTTTATTCTTGTCCACTCCAACTAAGTCAAATACATCATCTTCTATTTGATCTTTTTCTTTTTCGCTTAGATTTACCTTAGAAACTATTTCTTTAGATTTTTCAAACTTTTCTTTTTTAATAAAAAAGAAAAGTCTACCACCACATTTACATCCTTTTAATATTTCTGCTGCTCCGTCATCATAGAATGTTCCGCATCTAACGCATTGGTGTGGCATTTTTTATTTTTTTTTATTTTTTTTCTTTGTTGTTCTTATATCTTTTGTTAGAAGTTCGATTTTCTTAGGATCTTTTTTTATCTCTTTTACAATATTTGCTGGACCTATTATTGTTAAACCTTGTTTGTTGCCAAGCAAAACATTAGCAATTCCGTCTCTAAATGCCGTTAGGGCGTTGGTTTTAGATTTTTCAGATTCTAGAACAGCTAATTCAATTCCTTTAAAATCTTTATTGATTTCTTCCATTGTTGCCTTAATTAATTCTGCTTCTTCTTCTTTGGATAGTCTGCCTTGTAATAAGATTATTTTGTTTTCCTTTGCAATGTTGAGTAATTTTCTTATTTTACCTACAGAAGTCAAATTTCCGATTTCGCTATAAGGTAGTACTTGTAATGTTAACATTTTTTAGACCAATTTGAATAAAGCTTTGTAAAAATCATCAATTTTATTTCCATATTTAGCACTTATTCCTACTACGCCATATTGTGGGAATGCTGATTCTATTTTTTTGATATTTGATTTTTTTAAATCTATTTTATTAGCAACTACTAAGACTGGTATTTTTCTTGCTTGTAAATTTCCTATTATGGTAATATTTACCTGATCATAAGGGTCTTTTGTAGAATCTAATACTACTACTACTACTTCCATTTCATCAAGCCATTTTATAGCATCTATAACTCCTTTTGTGGCTTCTTTTGATCTTTTTTTTGCTTCTTTTTCTTTCATGCCGGTTTTCATGAAATCTTCATAATCAATTTTTGTTGCAATACCTGGTGTATCTACTAAGTTAAAACTCAATTCTTTTCCATTGCTTTTAATGTCGATTTGCTCTTTTATCTGAATTTCTCTTGTTTCGTGAGCAACATTAGAAACAGAACCCATTTCTTCCCCTAACCAATCTTTACAAATTTTATTTGCCAGAGTTGTTTTGCCGCCGTTAGGGGGTCCATATAATCCTAGTTTAAGATTTTTTTTCTTCTTAAAGATGTCTTTTACAAATTTATTTAAAAAATTTTTAAATGTTTTTATCAATCATATCACCACTTGGTCAAAATTAGATTTATTTTCTTTATATACTTTTCGTTTTTGGATAACTTTTATAAAGAAAGAAAATATTTTTCTTTGTACATGAAAGTAGATAAAGATATTATTAAAAATGTTGCAGAACTTGCCAGGTTAAAGTTAACTGATAAAGAAATTTTGGGTTTTGTAAAGGATTTCAAAGAGATTTTAAATGGTTTTTCTGTTATTGATAAATGTGATGTAAAAGGATTAAAACCTAGTTTTCGGCCTGTTGAAATAAAGAACATTATGAGGGATGATTTAGTTGAGGATTCTTTTAGTCAGGAGGATGCTTTATCTAATAGCGAACATAAAAAAGATGGTTATTTTAAAGGACCGAGGGCTGTTTAAATGAATATTTTGGGTATATGTGGAAGTCCTAGAAAAGGAAATACTGAATTTATGTTAAATTCTGTTCTTGACTTTGCAAAAGAAAGAGGGGTTGAAACAGAACTTCTTTTATTAAAGGGATTAAAGATTGAGAATTGTACAGGATGTGATATCTGTTTTAATGAAGGAAAACCTTGTTATATAAAAGATGATTTTTCAAATGTGTTGGATAAAATGCTGGATTCAGATGCAATTGTTTTTGGAAGCCCTAATTATTTTAAGAATGTTAGTGGTTTGATGAAAACTTTTATGGATAGAACAAATGAAATAGTAAAAGATTCTAAGCTTGGTGGTAAAAATGCTGCTTTTGTTTGTGTTGGTGGACAATCTATTGATAATACAATGTTTTGTGGTGATATATTTTCTGAATTTATAAAAGAGCATAAGATGAATTTGATTGGGAGTGTTATTGCAAAAGCAGAAGCCCCTAATGATCTGCAAAAAAATGACATGGTTGTTGATGAGTGTAAAAAACTTGGTGAGAAACTTGCAGGCAATTGATTTTATAAAAAAAATAAAAAATAATGAAATTGATGTTGTTGAACATACTCATAAAGTTATTGATGAATCTAAGAAAATAGATAAAGAATATCATTATTTTAATGTTATTTCAGATGAATTAGCTGTTAAACAAGCAGAATTAGTTAAGAAAAATCCATCAGGTAAATTAGCCGGATTGCCTGTTTCTGTCAAAGATTGTATTTGTGTTAAAGGAGTTGAAACAACATCTGGGAGTAGAATATTAAAAGGTTATAAGCCTGTATTTGATGCTACTGTAATTAATAAGATTAAAAAAGAGGGTGGAATAATTATAGGGAAAGTTTCACAAGATGAATTTGGTTTTGGTGCATTTAATGTTAATGTTGGTTTAGACTTTAAAGTTCCATTAAATCCTTTTGATAAAGGTTGTGTTTGTGGTGGAAGTAGTGGGGGAAGCGGAGGCATAACTCAAAAAACAGGTTATCCCCATATAAGTTTAGGAGAATCAACAGGGGGGAGTATTGTAAATCCTGCTAGTTTTTGCGGGGTTGCTGGTTTGTGTCCTACTTATGGTCGTGTTTCTAGGTATGGGTTATTGGATTTTGCGAATTCATTAGACAAAATTGGTCCTATGGGAAAAACAACTTCAGATGCTGCTTTAATGTTAGAAGTGATTTCTGGTTTTGATGAGAATGAATCTACTTCATTAAATTCTCCTGTTGATAAATATTTAGAATATGCTAATAAAGATGTATCTGGGATGAAGATTGGTGTTATAAAAGAGGCATTTAAAGGTGATGGTGCTGTTGAAAAACATGTTTGGGATGGAATTAAAAAACTTGAGAGTAAGGGTGTTAAGTATGAAGAGATTTCTTTACCAACTGGAATAAAATATGGTGTTCCTGCTTATTATTTTTTATCAACATCAGAAGCTTCAACTAATCTTGCAAAATATTCTGGAATGAGATATGGAAAGCATGAGAAACTTGAAGGAGGATTTAATGAATATTTTACAAAAGTTAGAAGTTCTAATTTTGGTAGTGAAGCTAAAAGGAGGATTATGTTGGGTACTTTTTCTAGGATGGCTGGTTATAGGGATGCTTATTATATCAGAGCTGCACAAATTAGAACAAAGATAATTCAGGAATATAAAAAAGCGTTTAAGAAATTTGATGCTTTAGTAAGTCCAACTGTTCCAATTCTTCCTCCAACATTTAAGGAAGTTGATAAATTAAGTGTTTTAGATAATTATATGATAGATGAGTTGACTGTTGGTCCTAATTTGGCTGGAATGCCTCATTTAAGTGTTAATGTTGGTTTTGAGAAAAAATTGCCAGTTGGAATGATGCTTATTGGTGATCATCTAATGGAGAAAAAGATTATCCAGTTGGGAAGTGGTGTTGAGGTTTTGAAATGAAGAAGTTTACATCAGATGTTGTGATTGGGCTTGAGATTCATGTAGAATTGGCTACAGATACTAAATTGTTTTGCGGATGTTCAACTCATGGAGATGATAAACCTAATTCAAGAACTTGCGAGGTTTGTCTAGGGCATCCTGGTTCAAAACCTGTTCTAAATAAAAAAGCAGTTGATTATGCTCTTAAGCTGGGTTTGGCTTTAAATTGTAAGGTTGCTCCTGAGTTAATTTTTTCTAGAAAATCTTATTTTTATCCAGATATGTCAAAAAATTATCAGATTACCCAGTATGAGATTCCATTAGGAGAGAAAGGAAAGCTTAGATTAAATTCTGGTAAAACAATTGGAATTACAAGGGTTCATATGGAAGAGGATCCTGCATCATTAGTGCATCCTTCTGGAATGCAAAAGAGTTCTTATGTTTTGGTTGATTATAATCGTTCTGGTGATCCTTTGGTAGAGGTTGTTACTGAACCTGATTTAAGTTCTCCAGAAGAAGCACGTGATTTTATGAAGCAATTAATTCTAATTTTGAATTATTTAGAGATATTTGATGTTAATAGGTGTATAATTAAAGCTGATGTTAATATCTCTATTAAAGAATCTAATTATACAAGAGTTGAGATTAAGAATATAACTGGATTTAAGGATATTGAAAGGGCTCTTAATTATGAGGTTGAGAGGCAAAAGAAAAATATTAAAGAGATTGTTCTAGAAACAAGAGCATGGGATTCTGACAAAGGGATTACGTTTTCTTTAAGAAAGAAAGAAGTAGAGGTTGAGTATGGTTATATTATTGATCCTGATTTGGTCAGAATTGATTTAGATTCTAAATGGATTAGTTCAATAAAAAAAGATATGCCTGAATTGGCTGAGGAAAAATTAAAGAAATATGAAAAAGAGCATGGAAGTGTTCAGTCTATGGCTGTTATTGCTAAAGATTTGAAGCTTGCTAAGTTTTTTGAGGAAGTTATTTCAGATAAAAAAGTAGATCCTAAATTGGCTTCTCATTGGGTTGAGTTAGAGTTGAAAAGAGTTTTGAATTATAATAAGAAAAAACTTGGTGATACTAAAATAAAACCAAAACATGTTGTTGATATTGTAAAATTAATTCAGGATAAAAGAATAACAGAGCAAACAGGCAGGAGATTAATTGAAAAGTTGGTTGAAAAAGATTTTGATATTGAAGATTATGTTAAAAAAGAAGGTTTGGAAATTATTTCTGATGAAAGGGGCGTAGAAAAGGTTTGTAAAGAAGTGATCAAAGATAATGCTTCTGCTGTTGAACAGTATAAAAATGGTGAAGAAAAAGCTATTCATTTTATTATTGGCCAGATTATGAGGAAAACCAAAGGAAAGGCTAAGCCTGATTTGGTTAATACGCTAGTTAGAGAATTAATTAAATGACAAATAGTTCTTTTATCTAATAAACTAATTTTATAAAATATATAGTTTTATATATAAAATAAGGTGCATCATTATATGGTAAGGGTATTAGTAACAGGAGGAGCGGGATTTATCGGGAGTCACCTATGCAAATACCTGTTAGATAAAGGAGAAGAAGTTATTTGTATGGACAATTTTTTTACAGGAAGTAAAACAAACATAAAACCATTTCTCAAAAATCTAAATTTTGAAGAAATTAGACATGATATAACACAAAAAATACATTTAGAGGTAGATCAGATATACAATTTAGCATGCCCTGCATCACCTATTCATTATCAATTGGATCCAATAAAAACCATATTGACTAGCACTATTGGAATACATAATATGTTAGAATTAGCTAAAATATCTAAAGCAAGAATTTTACAAGCATCAACTTCTGAAATTTATGGAGATCCAAAACAACATCCTCAAAAAGAGAGTTATTGGGGAAATGTAAATCCTATTGGGGTTAGGAGTTGTTATGATGAAGGTAAAAGAGTAGCAGAAACATTTATGATGGATTATCATAGAGAAAATAAAGTTGATATAAGAATTGTTAGGATTTTTAATACATATGGCCCAAATATGGCAATAAATGATGGAAGGGTTATTTCTAATTTTATCATTCAGGCTTTAAAAAACAAACCAATAACTATTTATGGGAATGGTTCACAAACAAGAAGTTTTTGTTATGTGACTGATTTAATTGAAGGAATGTACAAAATGATGAATCAAAAAGATTTTATTGGTCCTGTTAATCTTGGAAATCCAAATGAAATTACCATTTTAGATTTAGCTAAACAGATAATAAAGTTAACAAATTCCAAATCAAAGATAATCTATAAAGAATTACCAAAAGATGACCCAACACAAAGACAGCCAGATATAAGCTTAGCAAAGAAAAAATTAGAATGGAAACCAAATGTAAAATTAGGAAGAGGTTTAAAAGAAACAATAAATTATTTTAAAAATATTTTATAAAACTTCATTTATTTCTTGTTTTAGTCTGTTCTCAAAGTCAATGACTCTTTCTCCTTCTTGTTTTTCTGCTGATAAAAAGTTTATTAAATCTTTTGTTAGTTTTTCTTCATCTAAGCTTATTTTTGTCTGGCCTAAATGCTCTTTTATTAATTTGTCTTCTATTTCATCTACTGATGTTGCTTGTATTTTTATTTCTTCAAATTCTTTTGTTTGAAGTTTTGATGTGTTTTTTAGAATGAAATAAGCTGATTTGTCATACAATTTTTTAAAGATTGATTTAAAATTAATATCTGATATTTTTCCTGAGCTTAGTGTTCCTTGAATTCTTATTGTTATTATTGTGTTGTTGAATTCGTGATTTTTTGTTTGTTCTTCTATCTCTTTTTGTATGTGCTCTGGTGATTTATTATTAGCATCAATATTTATTGAGTATACATTGTATATTTGGGTTGGAATCCATTCTATATTGTTATCTTCAATTATATAGAACCCCCCTTTTTGGAGTTTTTCTAATTCTTTAAAATTATTAGGGAACAAAGGTCCAGGATAAGTTATTAAACCGTAATTCTCTTCTTGTTTTTTAAAGACAAAGTGTGGATGGCCCCCTGCATAGTAATTGAAATTTCTTGGTAATAAACTCAGGGGTTGTGCATCTATATTTTCCATATCTTTTGGTTTAAATTCTGATAATAAAGAGTGGAAAACAAATATTTTATAACCTTTTTCTTTTTCCAAAGGTTCTTTGTTTAAGGATTCATAATAGGATTTTTCCAGCATTCCTTTTCTTCCTAATAATCCTGTTATTTTTGTTCCTGTTTTCTTATCTATTGTAAATTTTAGATTTAATTTATTATCAATTACATCTCCTTTTACTACATTTGTTAATAGTCCTGCATTTTCTAAAACATCTAGCATTGTTTTTCCAGAAGAAGAAAAATCATGAGAGCCTGCAACAATATAGACTGGAATGTCTTTGTCTTTTAATTGTTTTAGTTTTTTTGTTATTTTTTTTAGATGAGTTATAGAAGGTAAAGATGTGTTGAATAAATCCCCTGCTATCACAATAAAATCTACTTTTTTTTCTATACATTCGTCTATTGCTTTTGTGAATGCTTTTGTTGAAGCATTATTCAGTTTTGGATCTCTCCAGCTTCCAATATGACAGTCTGCTAAATGTGCAAATTTCATTTTTCGCCCCTATTGATAGTATTGTGTTTTTGTTTATATTATTTTGGTTTTTAGAAAAAGTTTAAATTTTATAGACTTCTTTATGGTGTTTGTATTTTTCAATTATAACTGTTTTGGTTTTTTCATTTATAGAATAAATAAGAACATAGTTACCTATATGTATTCTCCAAAAATTTTGAAGTGGTTTAAAACGATAAGGGTTTTCTTTTATCTCCTTTATTTTTTTACTAATATAAATTGAACTTACCTTATCTTTTTTAGAGAGTTTTTTAAGAACTTTTTCAACCTCTTTTCTTATTTCAAGATTATACATTTTTTAGAATTAATTTAGACCAAAATGTTTGTCCCAATCTTTTACTTTTGCAGTTTCTTCTTTTTGAGCTTCTAAAAGCTCTTTAATAAATTCTGGTCTAAGTTCTGGTTCTAACATTTCTTTACCGTATAAATTCAAAATCAGATTAATAGCAGCACTCTTATCTCTTAAATTTTCTTTAGCTTTCACTATGTTTAAGATTCTGTTTGCACTTTCTTCAATATTAACTATCGCTTTTACCATTTTAACACCAAATTAACTTCATATTAATATGGTATACATACTCCTTTATAAATGCTTCTAAAAATAAACTAGAAAAAATAATTTATTGTTTAGTTCCGGTTTGTTGTATACAGTCAACTGCAATTAGATTCATTGTTTGATTGTTTTCTAATCTTAAAGTAACTTCTTGACATGTTGAAGCTAATTGCGCCATTTGGATTACTGTTTGTTGGGCTCCTTGTTGGGTTCCTTGTTGGAAAATTTCAAATTGTTTTTGTTGTTGTGCAGTATTGTATTTTATAACTACTATATAACCAATGGCTATAACTAAAGCTATTGCTAAAATAACCATTGTTTTTTTTGTTTTCTCTTCTTGTCTCATTTTTTATCACCTTTTTAATTAATATTTATTCTATATATTGTGCAGTTTCTGCAATACTCTCTTCTATTTTTTCCCAAGTCCACTCTTGTTGCTGGAAAGAAACAATCTCATTTGGGCTTGGTGCTATATTATATTGATCATATAAATCAACACATCTTGCTACGAATGTGCTATCTGTTCCTGCTGTGAGCAAAGTAAATGCCTGATATTTGTTAAAACCAAATGAGCCATACTTTTGTTCTGCCGCATTTAGTTCTTTTATATGATTATCAAATGTATTGTTAGGTACATCTTTAATACAACCAGAAAAAATTATAGGTATACTTATGCTGTTACAATCTGGACTAATCCTTTCATTTTTTATTCCCCCATCACCTCTAAATAAAGAGTGGTTGGATTATATTTAAATGTTTTGTTGTTCATAATAGGGATTACATAGATTTAAATAATGGTTTTATAATGTTCTTTTTATGAGGGGGGATATTGAATTTAGTTTGGTTTTGCCTTGTTTGATGGAATCAAAGAAGTTTGATACAAAAGCATTTATAAAAAAGATAAGAGAATAATTAGAATGAAATATAAAGATAATAAAAGATATGCTTTATTCATAGGGAGGTGGCAGCCTTTTCATAATGGGCATAAATACCTAATAGACAAAGCCATCTCAGATGGTAAGGATATATGTATTGCAATTCGACAAACAGAACTTTCGCAAAAAAATCCATATACAGTAAAACAGCGCATTGAGATAATAAGAAGGGTTTACGGAGACAAAGTAAAAGTCATATCTATTCCTGATATAGAAAG